>CANBQX010000161.1 GCA_947371775.1 Comamonadaceae bacterium | reverse complement strand
TGTCGTTGGCGCCAACGACACGGCGCGCGCGGCACCCGACGGCTATTCGCTGGGTATTGCCACGGTGTCTACAGTGGCCTCCAACCCTGCCATCAACCCCAAGACGCCTTACAACCCGCTCACCGATTTCACGCCCATCATCAATATTGCGGCTACGCCCAATGTGATTGCGGTGCACCCCGCGTTTCCGGCCAAAGACTACAAAGGCTTTGTGGCCGAGCTCAAAAAGCACCCGGGCCAATATTCCTATTCCTCATCGGGCACGGGGGGTATTGGCCATATGCAAATGGAACTCTACAAAAACCTGGTGGGCGTGTTTGTGACCCACATTCCCTACCGCGGCGCGGGCCCGGCGCTGAACGACACGATTGCAGGCCAGGTGCCCATGACCTTCGACAACCTGCCCTCGGCATTGCCCTTTATTCAAGGCAACCGTTTGGTGCCCATCGTGGTGGCGGCACCTCAGCGTCTGAGCCAGTTGCCCAATGTGCCTACGTTCAAAGAGCTGGGCCTGGAGCCGGTCAATCGCATGGCGTTTTACGGTATTTACGGCCCCAAAGGCTTGCCCAAGGACGTGGTGGACAAGATCAACCTGGCAGTGCGCAAAGCCTTGGAAGAACCCAACGTGAAAAAGCGCATTGAAGACACGGGCTCCATCGTGATTGGCAACACGCCTGAGCAGTTTGCCGAGCAAATCAAGGCGGAATACACCGTCTACAAAAAGGTGGTCGAGTCCGCCAAGCTGCAGCTCGATTGAGCTTGTCGATGGCGGGTCGTGCAGTGGCTGCGCCCGGCGATGCGTCGGTGGATGCCTTCATCGACACCCTGTGGCTGGAAGAAGGCCTGTCCCGCAACACGCTGGAGGCCTACCGCCGCGACCTGAACCAGCTGCTCGCCTTTCGCAAGGGTGCCTCGTTGTTGGCTTGTGCCGAGCCCGACTTGCTGGCCTATTTTTCGGCCCAGCACGCGAGCTCCAAAGCCACCACCGCCAACCGCCGCCTCACGGTGTTCAAGCGCTACTTTCGCTGGGCGTTGCGCGAGGGGCGCATTCAGGTCGACCCCACCCTCAAACTGCAGGCGGCCAAACAAGCGCTGCGGGTACCCAAAAGCCTGACCGAGGCGCAGGTCGAAGCCCTGCTGGCCGCGCCCGATGTGTCCACCGCGATTGGCGTGCGCGACCGCACCATGATGGAGCTGATGTATGCCAGCGGCCTGCGGGTGAGCGAGCTGGTGGACTTGCGCACCCTGAACCTGGGCCTGAACGACAACGTGCTGCGCGTGCTGGGCAAGGGCTCCAAAGAACGCCTGGTCCCCTTTGGTGAGGTGGCCAGTCAGTGGTTGCGCCAGTACCTGGCCAGCGCGCGCCCCGAATTGTTGGCGGGTAAACAAAGCGAAGACCTGTTTGTCACCACCCGGGGGGCGCAGGCGGGCAGCGCCATGTCGCGGGTGATGTTTTGGATGGTGGTCAAAAAATATGCGGTGGCGGCGGGTATTCGCTCGGCGCTCTCGCCCCACACCTTGCGCCACGCCTTTGCCACGCACCTGCTCAACCATGGTGCAGATTTGCGCGCGGTGCAATTGCTGCTGGGCCATGCCGATATTTCCACCACCACGATTTACACCCATGTGGCTCGGGAAAGGTTGGCACAGCTGCACGCAGCCCACCATCCGCGGGGTTGATGCCCGCGACTCAGGTTGCTGCGCGCCCCACGCGTGGCAGCGACCACATGCCCGTCGACAACGTGGTGCCCAGCACAATGACCAGCCCGCAGACCAGCATCCAAGGCGTCACGGCTTCGCCCAGCAAGACCACGCCGTAGACGATGGCGAACACCGGAATCGCAAAGGTCACCGACAGGGCCTTGGCCGGACCGGCGCGCTCGATCAAACGGAAAAACAGGATGTAGGCCAAGCCGGTGCACACCACCCCCAGAGCGACTACCGCGGCCCAGGCCTGCAGCGGCGCCGCCTGCGCGGGCCAGAAAGCCACGGTCAGGGGCAGCAGTGCCAAGGCGGCACCCAATTGGCTGCCCGTCGCAGATACCAAAGAGGGCAATCCGGCCATGTAGCGCTTGGTGAAGCTGGCGGAAATGCCGTAGCACAGGCAGGCAAACAGGCAGGCCATCACGCCCCAGCCGCTGGACAAGCCCGAGGCGTCCGGCCGAAAGCTGGCCTTGTCCCAAGCCAGCATGCCCACGCCCACAAAACCAATCACCAGCCGACGATGCGTGAGTTGCTGGGTCGGTCTTTCAACCAGGCCCAGGCAATGGCCGCGCCAAACAAGGGCACGGTGGCGTTGATCAGTGAAGACAGGCCCACGGTGATGGACTGCAGCGCATAGGTAAAGCAGACAAACGGTATGGCCGAGTTGGTCACGCCCACCACCAGCACCAACTTCCAGTGCGCGCGCAAACTGGCCGCATGGCCGCGCGCCAGCAAGAGAGGCACCAGAAACAGAGCGGCAATGCTGACCCGCAGGCCTGCCGTGGCGACCGGGCCAAAAGCCACCGTGCCGATGCGCATAAACAAAAAAGACGCGCCCCAAATCGCAGCAAGAAGCACAAACTCAACAATCCAAGAGGCAGGGCGTAAAGAGGCAGGGGTCACAAAGAACTTTCGAGGTGCAGCAAGGCAGTCTTGCGGTCAAGCCCGCCAGCATAGCCGGTGAGTGCGCCGCTGCTGCCCACGACCCGGTGGCAGGGCACGATGATGGAAACGGGGTTGCGCCCTACCGCTGCGCCCACGGCGCGCGATGCCATCGGTCGACCGACTGCACTCGCAATCGCGCCATAGCTCACGGTGCTTCCAGGCGCAATGCGCAGCAGCTGCTTCCACACGGCTTGCTGGAACGCGGTGCCGTATTGCAAGTCCAGCGCCACATCAAACTGCGCGCCTTGCCCGGCAAAGTAGTCGGCGAGCTGGGTGTGGGCCTTTCGCAAAAGCGCGTGCGAGGGCTCCAAGCGCAGGTGTTGCAGGTCCGGCTGGTGCTTTTGCCCATCAAACCACGCACCGCAAAGGCCTGTAGCGCTGGCAGCCAACGTCATAGGCCCCAAAGGGCTGTCAAAGTGGCCGCGCACCACGTCCGGGGCGAAAGGTTTCATGCTCGGGGTTCTCCAGGATGGGCCAGTGTGTGCCAGGCGCGCACCACCGCATAACTGCGCCAGGGCGACCACGGGGCAAAGATGCGCTCCAGCGCTTGGGCGGGCGACTTGCATTGCTGCACACCCAGGGCTTTGTGCAAAGCCACGTCATGGGTGGGCAGGGCGTCGGGCCAGCGCAGCGCGCGCATGGCAATGTACTGGGCCGTCCACGCGCCAATGCCTGGCAGCGCCTGCAGTTGCGCAAGCGTTTGGCCCACGTCGGCGCCGGGCGAAAGCAACAACCCGCATTGGTTGACGGCTTGCGCCAAAGCCAAAATGGCGGCTTGCCGTTGACGCACGACTCCCAACTCGCCCAGTTCAGAGGGCATTGCAGTTGCCAGGGCCGTGGGCCTTGGAAACAAGGTGTTCAAGCCCGCCCATGGCGTTTGCACCGGTTCGCCCCAGCGCGCAACAACGCGCTGCGCAAAGGTGCGGCCCGCCGCCACCGTGACCTGTTGGCCTAGCACCGCGCGCACTGCCAGTTCGAAACCGTCCACCGTGCCCGGTACGCGCAGGCCTTCCAGGCCTACGAAATGGTCGCCCAGCACGGCCTGGATGGCCAGTGGATCGGCATCCAGGTCCAGCCAGGCACGCACTTTTTCTACGACTTGGGGCAGGGCAGGCGTCAGGCTGGGGCTCACGCGCAGGTGCACTGTGTTGCGGTCCGGGTCCAACCGGCAATGCACCCATCCCTGCAATGCGGTGCCCGCAGAACCCAATGACAGGGTGCGGGCCACCGACAGGGTCGGCAGGTCCACCCACTCCACACCCACCAGCGCACGTTGGGCGATGAAGCCCAGCATGGCTTCCACGTCGTAGGGCGGGCGGTAGCTCAGTTTCAGGTGCAGAGCCTCTTCGGCGTTGCCGCCTGTCAGAGCGGTTTTTGATGCCTTGCGCAAGGCCGTGGGCGCCAGGCGGTAGTGCGTCACAAAAGCCGCGTTAAAGCGCCGCACGCTGGAAAAACCGCTGAGTTGCGCCACTTGCACCATGCTCAAAGACGTGTCGGTCAGCCACTGCTTGGCGCTCAGCAGTCGGCGGGTTTGCAGGTATTGCAAAGGGCTCACGCCCCATTGCGCTTCAAAAATGCGGCGCAGGTGGCGCTCGCTCACGCCCAGCCGCTGGGCCATCGCTTGTGCGTCGGTGGCGTGTGCTGCGCTGTGAGTGTCAAGCTGTGCGTCCAGCCATTTCGCGGCTTCATGCGCCAAGATGCTGCCCGCATCCTGTGTCGACCAGGCTGCGCCCTGCATCAAGCCTGCTCTGGGTGCAAGCTCCGGGCGGCAGCGCAGGCAGGGCCGAAAGCCTGCGCGCTCGGCTTGGGCTGCCAGGGCAAAGAAGCGGCAGTTTTCGCGCTTGGGCGTGCGCACCTTGCAGACAGGGCGGCAGTAAATGCCGGTGGAGGTCACGCCGGTGAAAAACCGCCCGTCAAACCG
>CANBQX010000160.1 GCA_947371775.1 Comamonadaceae bacterium | reverse complement strand
GCCAGCGGTTTTCCGGTATCGCGGTGGGCACAGTCCCAGCTGATTTCATCGCTCATCTGGAAGAACCATTCCACGCGATCGTTGGAGTGCATGATGGGCAAGATGTGCTCTTCGGTGGTGGGACACATAAAGCTGTACTTCACCACGCTCGTGAACGAAGGGTTCCAGGTCACCTGAGAGCGGCTCAGGAACGCAAACAAGTTGAAGGCATGGACTTCATTTTCAAAACCAGGCTCGGGATGCAACTCGGGTTGGTCTTGGGGAACATCGGCAAACGCGCGGTTGACCGGGGCACCACGGGCATCGGTGCGCATGGGCAAATCGCCTTGCAAGCCCACACAGCGGGTTGCCAATTCGCGGGCACGGGTGATGGCCGCTTTGTTGTTGCCGTTTTTACGGCCATAGGGGCTGCCAGTTTCCTGAGGCGCCGAGAAGGGATCGAAACTTGTGTTGGTCCAGTCGTCCAGGATTTCAAAGAAAGTGGCTGCGATTTGATCGGTAGGAAAGTTTTCCAACAGATCCACGCCGGCTGCCTTCAGGGTTTCGTTGAACGCTCCGGCCTGCAGATCCACCGATTGGTAATGGTTGACGGTGCCAATCACTTCGTCGAAATTGACGCCCCCATAAAAGAAGCCCCACGCGACGTCGCGCATGAGTGCGCGCAGAAAGTTGCCAATGTCCATGCTGTGTGACATGGGGCGGCCATCACGGGTGCTCCATTCAATGTGCGCAAAGTATTCGTCCCGGCGAAAGCCGAAGGAGCCCAATTTGAAATCGCGGTATCCCATCACTGCGTGGGGAGCGGAGGCAATGATCTTGGCCATTTCTACAGGTGCGTTCATAACGATCTCCAAATATTCAAAAAATTGTTGCTTCGCTCAGGGTCAGGCCATTTGGCAAATTTCTGACCACTTTTCCACGGACAGGTCGCCTTTGCAGGTTTGCAGAACCACGACCGCGGGGTGGGCGCTGCGGAATTGGTAGGCGGTGTTCTTGGGCAACATGCCTTGGTGGCCACGCTTGAGCTTCATCCAACCCATTTTTTGACCTTTAGGCTCACCCTGCACCAAGACTGCACCGTTCTTTTCGGTGTCTGCCACGGTTTGGGGGGCATCGAGTTTGATGAGGTGGACTTCTACCTCTCCGTCCATGCTCAGCGCAAATTCGTCATGCGCACAGGTGTACCAGGGCGATGCGCCTTCAGCCCGCAAAACTTCAAGTACGTAAATTTGGTTTTGGCCAAAAACCACTTTTTCGTAGGGCTTGGATTTGCTCGCTGTTTCAAAACAATTGGAAAAAGCGTAATGCCGCACGTCGTCGTCGATCGGCTCGACACGGCCTTTTTCGAAATGGTTCAGGGAACCGAACTTGGTTTCGTAGGTCACGCTCATGGATCTCACTCCTGGGTTGAAAGTCCTGGCCACTGCACGGTGTTGGCAAGGAATGGGCGGACTGTAGACGCGCTTGGGTCCCTGCGCTAGGGGTTAAATTTGGACAGATCTGTTCGTATAAACAGAACAATAGTCAGGGTAAACCCTGAAAATCATCTAAATTCAACAGAAAAAGTCTCAAGCTCGGATGAGATTGGCTGGAAAAAGCGAACGCTCGATCAAAACGCGATCCCAGGGCGGCATATCGGTAAAGGCATTGGTAATATGCTCAATCAGCAGCCGCAGCTTGTATTCCTGCCGCGACGTTGCCGCAAACACCGCACTGAGCTGAAAGGACGTGAGTTGGTGCTCCGGCATCACCACCTCCAGGTCACCGCGCTGCAAGGCTTCCGACGCAACCAAGGTTGGCACACACACAATGCCCGCATGCTCGAGCGCATATTCCCGCAGCAAGTGCACGCTGTTGGTGAGCAGCGCCGCACGCAAATACAGAGTGGCCTGTTCCCCCTGGTGGTGGAAGGTCCAGCGGTCGCGGGTCGGATAGCCGGAATACAAGCCCAATTTGTGCCGGTGCAAATCGCGGGGATCGGTGGGACGTCCGTGCTTTTCAAGGTATTGGGGCGTGGCACAAAAAACCCGCCGCACGGGGAAAAGTGGCTTGCTAACCACCTCGGTGGACTGCGCCGGAAAAATTTGCAAAGCGCAATCGACGCCAGCTTTGACCGGATCCACCACGGAGTCGCTGACGATCAAGTCCAGACGAATATCGGGGTAAAGCAACTGAAACTGGTGCAGCATGGACGCGAAATGTCCCAGCACCAGCCCAGTGAGCGCATGCACCCGCAGCGTGCCCGATGGCTTGCCTCGCACATCGCGCATTTGATCGACGATGTCCCCTGCCCTGGCCACCAAATCCGTGCAGTCGCTCAAATAGGCCTGGCCTACCTCGCTCAGGCGAACCACCCGGGTGCTTCGGTGAAACAGCGGCGCGCCGACGTGCTCCTCCAACTGCTTGATACGCATCGTCACCACAGACCTGGCAATTCGGAACTGCCTGGCAGCCTCAGCAAAACTCTGAGTCTGGGCCACACGCACAAAGGTCTCGATGTTTTGCAGCAGGTCCATTGGTTTTTTTCTAAAAAAATCATTGTAGGGTGCCCCTCGTGGCGTTTTTTTTCGCCCTCCCATCCGGGCGCAAGCCGGCAGGTTTCTCAGCGCGTAAAATCAATCACCGGGCCCAAGCATTTGGCACCCGGCATTTTTTTGCCGGTTCCAATCCAAGTGCCCCGATCTGATTCAACTTTTTGGAGCCTGGGCTATGGAAATTTTTGACTACGACAACATTCTTCTACTGCCACGCAAATGCCGCGTGGAAAGCCGCTCAGAGTGTGACGCCGGTGTGCAGCTTGGCAATCGCCGCTTCCGCCTGCCCGTGGTGCCAGCCAATATGAAAACTGTGGTGGACGTGCCTATTTGCACCTGGTTGGCGCAAAACGGTTACTTCTATGTGATGCACCGCTTTGACCTGGACAACGTCGTCTTTGCCCAGGAAATGGTCGCCAAGGGCTTGTTCGTCTCAATCTCGTTGGGCGTAAAAAAGGCCGACTACGACACAGTGGACCGCTTTGTGGCGCTGGGCCTCACGCCCGACTACATCACCATCGACATTGCCCATGGCCATGCCGACAGCGTGAAAAACATGATCACTTACCTCAAGAGCAAGCTGCCCGAGAGTTTCATCATTGCCGGCAACGTGGGCACGCCCGAGGCCGTGATTGACCTGGAAAACTGGGGTGCGGACGCAACCAAGGTGGGCATTGGCCCAGGCAAGGTATGCATTACCAAGCTCAAGACCGGTTTTGGTACTGGCGGCTGGCAACTCAGCGCGCTCAAGTGGTGTGCCCGCGTAGCGACCAAGCCCATCATTGCCGACGGCGGCATTCGCGACCATGGCGACATTGCCAAGAGCATCCGCTTTGGCGCGTCCATGGTGATGATCGGCTCGCTGTTCGCAGGGCACGAGGAGTCCCCCGGCCAAACGGTCGAAGTAGACGGCAAGCTCTACAAAGAGTACTACGGCTCCGCCAGCGACTTCAACAAAGGCGAATACAAGCACGTGGAAGGCAAGCGCATTTTGGAAGCCATCAAGGGCAAACTCGCTGACACCCTGGTGGAGATGGAGCAAGACGTGCAAAGCTCGATCAGCTATGCAGGCGGCACCAAGCTCATGGACATTCGCAAGGTCAACTACGTGACCTTGGGCGGCGACAACGCCGGTGAACATTTGCTGATGTAAAGCGCGGCACAGCCATGAACGTTGCGGTACTCGGACTCGGCCTCATGGGCCTACCCATGGCGCAGCGCCTGTGTCAAGCGGGCTTGCAGGTTCATGTGTGGAACCGCACCGCTTCCAAGGCTGCTCCTTTGATCGCCATGGGCGCCACGGCGCATGCCAGCGCAGCGCAAGCCATGGCCCAGGCGGATGTGGTGATCACCATGCTCGAAGACGGCCAGGTCGTCGAGGCCGTGCTGCTGGGCCCCACCAACATCGCAGCACTGCGTCCGGGAACACTGGTCGTTGACATGTCCTCCATCGCCCCTGCGCAGGCGCGTGCCCATGCGCAAGCCCTGCAAGCACGGGGTGTGCGTTACCTGGACGCCCCGGTGTCGGGCGGCACCTTGGGTGCAGAGCAAGGCACGCTGGCCATCATGGTTGGCGGCTTGCAAAAGGATTTGGATGATGCAGCCCCAGTGCTGAGCCACCTGGGGCGCACGACGCTGGTCGGTCCCCACGGCTGCGGGCAATTGGCCAAATTGGCCAACCAGATGATTGTGGGCATCACCATAGGCGCAGTGGCCGAGGCGCTGCTGCTGTGCGACAAAGGCGGCGCCGACATGGCCAAGGTCAAAGAGGCCATCACCGGCGGATTTGCCGACAGCCGCATCCTGCAAGTGCACGGCCAGCGCATGGTGGAGCGCGACTTTGCACCGCGTGGCCGCATGAGCGTACAACTCAAAGACATGCGCAACGCCATGGACACGGCCGAGCAACTGGGCTTTACCGCGCCGGTGACGGGTCTGCTCGAGCAGCTGTACGCCGACGCCAACAAAAACGGCCTGTCCGGGTTGGATCAGGCCGCTTTGTTTGTCGAACTGGCCCGCCGCAACGGCATGGCCTGAACGCCTAAGACGCTGTTGAGCGCTTAGTCTGC
>CANBQX010000159.1 GCA_947371775.1 Comamonadaceae bacterium | reverse complement strand
CATGGCCGGGTTTTCACCCTGGACGTACATGCCGCGAATCTTGTGCGGGTCGCTGTCATCCGCCAAAATTTTGTGCATGATTTCCACCACGGTGTAGCCGGGCTGGGCGTCGAGCTTGGTGTCCCAGAAATCTTCAAACCACGCATGCGCGGCACCGTTGGTGACGCGCTGGTAGTTCGGGAACATCATCGGAATCAGGCCCGCGTCGCTCGCGCCCTGCACATTATTTTGCCCACGCAGCGGGTGCAGGCCGGAGCCCGGTTTTCCGATCTGACCGGTGACGGTGACCAGCGCAATCAGGCAGCGTGCGTTGTCGGTGCCGTGCACGTGCTGGCTCACACCCATGCCCCACAAAATCATGGCGCCCTTGGCGCTGGCAAACGCGCGTGCCACCTCGCGCAAGGTTTGCGCCGGTATGCCGCAAATCGGCTCCATCGCTTCGGGGCTGTAGCCCTTGACGTTTTCGCGCAGCGCCTCGTAGTTGCTGGCGCGCTTGGCAATAAAGTCCTGGTTGGCCAGGCCCTCGTCGATCACCACATGGATGAGCGCGTTGAGCATGGCCACATCGGTGTCGGCCTTGAACTGCAGGGTGCGCCAGGCGTGCTTGCCGATATCGGTAATCCGCGGGTCGGCCAACACAATTTTTGCACCGCGCTGGGCCGCGTTTTTCATCCAAGTGGCCGCCACGGGGTGGTTTGCGGTGGGGTTGGAGCCGATCACAAAGATCAGTTCCGAATGCTCCACATCATTGACCTGGTTGCTCACGGCACCGGAGCCCACACCTTCGAGGAGCGCCGCCACACTGGAGGCATGGCACAGGCGGGTGCAGTGGTCCACGTTGTTGCTGCCAAAGCCGGTGCGCACCAGTTTTTGGAACAAATAGGCCTCTTCGTTGCTGCCTTTGGCCGAGCCAAAACCTGCCAGGGCTTTGGGGCCGAACTGGTCACGCAGGTCTTTGAGCTTGCCCGCACCCAGGGCTAAAGCTTCGTCCCAGGTCGCTTCGCGGAAGACCTCGGACCAGTCAGCGCTGTCGCGGTTCAAGCGGTTGAGCATTTCCGGGTCTTTGCCCACGCCTTCCTTGCGGATCAAGGGCATGGTCAGGCGCTGGGGGCTGGCCGCGTAGTCAAAGCCGAAACGGCCCTTGACGCACAAGCGGTTGTGGTTAGCCGGGCCATCGCGTCCATCCACACTGACGATGACGTTGTCTTTGACGTTGTAGGTCAACAAGCAGCCCACGCCACAGAAGGGGCACACCGAGTCGACCTTCTTGTCCACCACCTGGCTGCCGACCTGGGTCTTGGGCATGAGCGCGCCCGTGGGGCAGGCCTGTACGCATTCGCCGCAGGCCCCACAGGTGCTCAGGCCCATGGGGTCATTCAGGTCGAACACGATTTCGCTGTGCGCACCGCGCAGTGCGTAGCCAATCACGTCGTTGACCTGCTCTTCGCGGCAGGCGCGCACGCAGCGGTTGCACTGAATGCAGGCATCCAGGTTCACCGCCATGGCGGGGTGCGACAGGTCGGACTTCGGTTGCTCACGGCGCAGCGCCTTGAGCTCGGGGCGCACTGTCACGCCCAGCCGATCCGCCCACTGGCTGAGCTCGCCGTGCTGGCCTGCGGCACCGGCTTGGGCACCGTCGGCGTCATTCCATTTGTAGCCCACGTCCGGCATGTCGGAGAGCAGCATCTCCACCACCATCTTCTGGCTCTTGAGTGCGCGTTCGCTCTGGGCCTGCACTTCCATGCCAGCCGTCGCCGATCGGCAGCAGCTGGGTGCGAGTGTGCGTTCGCCCTTGATCTCGACCACACAAGCACGGCAGTTGCCGTCGGCACGGTAGCCATCTTTGTAGCAAAGGTGGGGAATGTCGATGCCATGGCGCTTGGCCGCTTTGAGGATGGTCTCCCCCTCAAAAGCATGGATGGTTTTTTGGTCGAGTTTGAACTCGACGGTGGCCGGGGTCACTTGATTGAGTTGGGTCGGTGCGTTCACAGCGAAGCTCCAATTTCCTGGGGAAAGTATTTGTGGATACAGCGAATCGGGTTGGGCGCCGCTTGGCCCAGGCCGCAAATCGACGCGTCGGTCATCACCACATTGAGGTCTTCCAGCGTGGCCATGTCCCACACCGGTGCGTCCATTAGCGTGGCAGCTTTGGCGGTGCCCACGCGGCACGGTGTGCACTGGCCGCAGCTCTCGTGCGCAAAAAAGCGCAGCATATTGCTGGCCGCGTCACGCGCCCGGTCGTGCTGACCGAGCACGATGACGGCGGCCGATCCGATAAAGCAGCCATAGGGCTGCAGGGTGTCAAAGTCCAGCGGAATGTCACCCATACTGGCTGGCAAGATGCCGCCCGAGGCGCCACCGGGCAGGTAGGCGTAAAGCGTGTGCCCGTCGGCCATGCCGCCGCAGTACTCGTCGATCAGTTCTTTCACGCTGATGCCCGCAGGCGCCAGCTTGACGCCGGGATGTTTGACGCGGCCGCTGACGCTGAAACTGCGCAAGCCCTTGCGGCCGTTGCGCCCGAAACTGCTGAACCATTGCGGCCCTTTTTGCACGATGTCGCGCACCCAGTACAGGGTCTCAAAATTGTGCTCCAGCGTGGGGCGGCCAAACAGGCCGACCTGCGCGATATAGGGCGGGCGCATGCGCGGCTCGCCCCGCTTGCCCTCAATACTCTCGATCATGGCGGACTCTTCGCCGCAGATATAGGCACCCGCGCCCCGGCGCAGCTCAATCAAGGGCAGCTTGCAAGGCGGGTGGGCCTGCAACTTGGCCAACTCGGCTTCCAAAATAGCGCGGCAACCGTGGTATTCATCACGCAAGTAGATGTAGCAGGCGTCAATGCCCACGACCATGGCTGCGACCAGCATGCCTTCCAAAAAACGATGGGGGTCGCGCTCCAGGTAGGTGCGGTCTTTGATGGTACCGGGCTCGCCCTCGTCGATGTTGATGGCCATGAGTTTGGGTGCGGGCTGGTCGCGCACGATGCGCCATTTGCGCCCGGCCGGGAAACCTGCGCCACCCAGGCCACGCAGGCCCGAATCTTCCATGGCCTGAACCACCTGCTCGGGGTTGTGGCTGCCCGCAGCCACGGCGGCGGCGAGTGCATAACCACCTTGCGCCACATAGGCATCCAATCCGACATAAGCCGGCGCACTCTCGATGCCCGCCGATGGTGACACTGGCTTTTCTGCCAAGGCGGCAGGGTCAAACTGGGCCTGATCGGCGGCCTGCGGGTGGGTTTTGGCGTGGGCGTCCACCGCCTGCGCCACCGACTCCACCGTGGCGAAAGGCACCGGGTTTTGGTGAACCGCGACCGCAGGCGCTTGTTCGCACCGGCCAATGCAGGGGGCCGCTACCACACGCACGTCGTCACGGCCCAAAATACCAGGCAAGCGCGCCAGCAGGTCCTGCGCCCCCGCGAGTGAACAGCTCAGGCCATCGCAAACGCGCACCACCAGACCTGGCGCCAGAGCGTCGCCTTTGAGGACTTCGAAGTGGTGGTAGAAGGTCGCCACCTCATACACCGAGGCCATCGGAATATTCATGTCCTTGGCCAAGGCCACCAAATGGCGGTCGTGCAAAGCGCCAAAGTGGTCATTGAGCACATGCAGGTTTTCGATCAGCAGGTCGCGCCGGTGGGGGCCAGCGCCCAGGAGCGCACGCACCTCGGCCACAGCCGTGTCGTCGGCCTGGCGGCCTTTGAGCTTGCTTTTACTGCGGATGCGCTGGCGCATGTCGTCCACGCTGGCAAGGGCAACGGTGGAGCTATGGGGTGCGGAAGGGGTCAAAATTTTGGACATCGGGTGGGCACTAGAGGCAGATAGGCGCCATTTTCAGGCACCTTCAACTACAAAGCCCCGGCGATGCAAAAGACCTTGCACGGCCGGGGCTGGATTCAAAACACGAACATCAGCCCGCAGGCTTTGGTTTGACGCTTAAGCAAAGAACTTGGCGACGCTGAGCAAGGTGCGATACACGCCCCAAGCCAAGGGGATGCCGACTGCCGCCCAGGCCAAGGCCACCACGAGGGGGCTGACGTTGTCAGAGCCTGTGGCATCACCACTGCGCACCAGCTCCGATGCGGCTGCTTTTTCGTGCGCCAGGCGCTTTTCTTCGGCCAATTCTTCGTCGGTCATGAACCATTTGGTATCCAGCGGCTTGACCAGCAGGTTGCAAATCAGGCCCACGACCAGCATGCCCACCAGGATGTACATGGTTTGGTTGTAAACCTGCTCACGCGGAATGCCCAGGCCGAGCTGGTATTCACGCATGTAGTTCACCACCACCGGGCCCAAGACGCCAGCGGTCGCCCAGGCGGTGAGCAAACGGCCATGGATTGCCCCCACCATCTGGGTGCCAAAAATGTCGGCCAGGTAAGCGGGCACCGTGGCAAAGCCGCCGCCATACATGCTCAAAATCACACAGAACGCTGCCACGAACAACACGATGCTGCCAGCCGCCGCGCTGCCAGGCACGCTGAAATACATCACGCCACCGAGCACAAAGAACACGATGTAGGTGAGCTTGCGGCCCAGCTTGTCCGACAAACTGGCCCAGAAAAAACGTCCGCCAATGTTGAACAGGCTCAACAGCGCGGTAAAGCC
>CANBQX010000158.1 GCA_947371775.1 Comamonadaceae bacterium | reverse complement strand
GTGCTGCTGCAAGGCCCCTCGGGCGCGGGCAAGTCCACCCTGTTTCGCGCGCTGGCCGGTATCTGGCCCTTTGCCAGCGGCCAGGTGGCGCGCCCGGTGGACGCCATGTTTATCCCCCAGCGGCCCTATTTCCCCAACGGGCCGCTGCGCGATGCACTGGCCTACCCCGAGCTGCCCACGCGCTACACCGACGCGCAACTGGTGGAGGCCTTGCAGTGGGCACTGCTGCCCGACTTGGCAGACCAGCTGGACCAGTGGAACACCTGGGGCCAAAAACTCTCAGGCGGCGAGCAACAGCGTTTGGCACTGGCCCGCGTGTTTTTGAAGCAGCCGCAATGGGTGTTTGCCGACGAGGCCACCAGCGCGCTGGACGCGCCAACGGAGAACCTGCTGTACCAGCGCTTGGTCGATCTGCTGGCCGCACGCCAGGGGGGGTTGGTGTCGATTGCGCACCGCGAGGGTGTGGCCCGCTTTCACACCAAACGCTGGGTGCTAGAGCCGTCAGCTGCCGGGTCGGACGCCCGCTTTAGCGTGCAGGAAACGGCCTTATAGCTTCGCGCTGAACGCGGCAAAGCCCTTGGCGCGGAGATCGCAGGCCGGGCAGCTGCCGCAGCCGTATCCCCAGGCGTGGCGCTGGCTGCGGTCGCCCAAATAGCAGGTGTGGGTGTGTTCCACCACCAAGTCCACCAGGGCTTGGCCACCCCCGTTGGCGTCGGCCTTGGCGCCCAGGTCGTGGGCCAGCTGCCAGGTGGCAGCTTTGTCAATCCACATCAGCGGCGTTTCGATCAAAAAGCGGCGGTCCATGCCCAGCGAGAGCGCGAGCTGCATGGCTTTCATGGTGTCGTCGCGGCAGTCGGGGTAACCCGAAAAATCGGTCTCGCACACGCCGGTCACGATCACTTGCAAACCGCGGCGGTAGGCCAGCGCGGCGGCCAGCGTCAAAAACAGCAGGTTGCGCCCCGGCACAAAGCTGTTGGGCAGGCCGCTGGCTTCCATGGCAATCGCCGTGTCACGGGTGAGCGAGGTTTCGCTCACCTCGCCAAGCACCGACAAATCGAGCAAATGGTCCTCGCCCAGCTTGTGCGCCCATTCAGGAAACCGTGCGCGCAGTTCGCGCAGCACGTTCAGGCGGGCGTCCAACTCCACATGGTGGCGCTGGCCGTAGTCAAAAGCCACCGTCTCGACGCGTTCGTAGCGGGCCAAGGCATAGGCCAGGCAGGTGGTGGAGTCCTGGCCTCCGGAAAACAAAACAAGGGCGGTGGTGTGCATAGGCGTGATCTTAGAGCAGGGCTGCGCCCACGAGCCTGCGCATAATGGGCGGATGCAACACGCCCCTTCTTTCGCCCTGTCCATGCTGGACCTGGTGGCCGTGCGCGAAGGCGCCACGGTGTCGCAGGCCCTGGCGACCGCCCTGGCCACGGCCCAACATGCCGAACGCCTGGGTTTTAAACGCTACTGGGTGGCCGAGCACCACAATATGCAAGGAATTGCCAGCTCAGCCACCGCCGTGCTGGTGGGTTATCTGGCGGGGGGCACACAGCGCATTCGGGTGGGCTCGGGTGGCATCATGCTGCCCAACCACGCACCGCTGGTGGTGGCCGAAGCCTTTGGCACGCTGGCCGAGCTCTACCCCGGCCGCATTGACCTCGGGCTGGGCCGCGCGCCGGGCACCGACCCGGCCACCATGCGCGCACTGCGCCGCGACCGCCCCGAGACCGAAGCCGACTTCCCCCGTGACGTGGCCGAACTGCAAGCCCTGCTCTCGCCCCCGCAGATGGGGCAGCGCATTGTGGCCATGCCGGGCGCGGGCACCCAGGTGCCACTGTGGCTGCTGGGCTCGAGTTTGTTTTCTGCGCAACTGGCCGCGCAACGCGGCCTGCCCTACGCCTTTGCCTCGCACTTTGCGCCGCGCCTGATGCACCAGGCGATTGGCATTTACCGCCAGCTCTTTCAGCCCAGCGAACACCTGGCCAAGCCCTATGTGGCGATTGGCGTGCCGCTGGTGGCAGCGCCCACCGACGACGAAGCGCAGCTGCTGGCCAGCAGCGTGTACCAGCGGGTGCTGGGCATCTTGCGCGGCGACCGCAGGCGCTTGCAGGCACCCGTGCCCCACTTCATGGCGCAGTGCAGTGCGCAAGAGCGCGCGGCCATTGCCGACTTTTTGGGTGCTGCCGTGGTGGGCGGCCCCGACACGGTGGGCGCAGGCCTGGCGCAGCTGGCCGACGACACCGGTGCCGATGAGCTGATGCTGGTCTGCGATGTGTTTGACCAGTCGCTGCGGCTGCGTTCACTGGACATTGCCGCACAGGCCATTGCGGCGGTGCCGGCATAAAAAAAGGGGCTGAATCAGCCCCTTTTTTATTGGCGGGAAACGCCTTATTTGCCCATCGCTTCGATCGCGATGTCGATACGCACCTCGTCACCCACGTAAGGGGCGTACTTGCCGGCGTTGAACTCGGTGCGCTTGATGGTGGTGAAGGCGTTGGCGCCCAAAGCGGGAACCTTCATCATGGGATGGTTCACGGCCTGGAAGGACGTGACGGTCAGGGTCACAGGCTTGGTCACACCCTTGATGGTCAGCTGGCCTTCAATGGAGGCGGGCTTGTCGCCATCAAACACCACTTTGGTGGATTTGAAGGTGGCTTTGGGGAACTTGGCGGTGTCCAAAAAGTCTTCGCCTTGGATGTGGCCGTTGAAATCGGTCGAGCCAGTGTTGACGGTGCTCATGTCAATCACGATGTCCACCGATGCGGTCTTGGCTTGGGCGTCCAGCACCACGGTGCCGGTGGTTTTGCTAAAGCTGCTGAGCTGGGTGGAATAGCCCAAATGCGAATACGAAAAACGGGGAAAGGTGTGCGAGCTGTCCACCGTGTACGTGACAGGGGCTGCCAACGCAGAACCGGCTGCCAGTGTTGCCAAGGCCAAGGCCGCGCTGAGTTGTTTGAATGATTTCATAAAGTTTCTCCAGTTAAAAAAAGAGATGCCGCAAGCGGCGTTTATTTGCCCGCAAGGGCGGTGATTTGAAAGCTGACGACCACGTCGTTGGCCACCACATCAAATTTGGACCACGAGCCTTCGCCAATGGCGTAGTCGGCGCGTTGCAAGGTAAAGCTGCCGGTGAGCACGCCCACCGTGCCCTGGGGCTTGTGCTTGAGCTCAAACTTCACATCCCGCGAACGGCCTTTGATGCTAAGCGAGCCCAGCACTTCGTAGACATTGGGCGCAGTTTGCTTGACCTGTTTGGCCACAAACATCGCCTTGGGGAAGGCCGGGGCGTTGAACCAGGACTTGCCCACGACTTCCTGGTCGGCCTCGCCTGAACCAGTGTCGATGCTGGTGAGGTCGACTTCAATGCTGGCCTTGGTGAGTTCGGGCTTGGCGGGGTCAAAACTGATTTGCGGCGTGAACTTGGCGAAGTGCCCGTCCATACCCACGCCCATTTGCTTGTAGCTGAACTTCACATGGCTTTTGTCCATTTGCACCGCCTGGTAGGGGGCTGCATGGCTGGGCGCCGCAAACGCCAACGCGATCGTGGCAACCGCAGCGGTCTGGAAAATGGTTTTGAAAAATGCGGACATGGTTGTTGCTTTAAAGGGTGGATGTAGAACGGGCTGGCAGCATGCGGCGCAAGACGTCGTCTTTGTGCACCCAGTGGTGGTAGAACGCGGCAGCAGCGTGCCCTGCAATCAGCACCAGCAGGCCGATGTTGAGCGCTGAATGCAGCTCTTCGAGTTGCTTGCCCAGCGCCTTGTCTTTGGCCAGCAAATCGGGCAGCGGCAGCACGCCGAACCACACAGTGGGCACACCCTTGGCGGAGCTCATGAGCCAGCCGCTCAAGGGGATGATGATCATCAAGCCGTACAAGAGCAGGTGGCCGCCGTGGGCGAGCGTTTGCTGCAGGGGCGACATGCTCAGGGGATACGCCGGTGGGCGGTGCGTCAAGCGCCAGACCAGGCGCAGCCAGACCAGCATAAACACCGTCACGCCGGCCCATTTGTGCCAGGAGTAGTACTGCAATTTTTCGGGCGAAAACGGCAGGTCGGACATATAGAAGCCCAGTGCCAGCAAGCCGAAAATCATCAGTGCCATCAGCCAGTGCAGGCCTTTGGCGGTGGTGGTGTAGTGCGTGTTCATGGGTGTGTCCTCAGTGGAATGCATAGCCGTCCATGGCAATCACATAGTCGCTGATGCCACGGTAAAAAGCCTCGGGTTGCGCGTCTGTGCCCGCAGCGCCCAAGGCGGTGAACAGGGGCAACAAATGGTCTTCGCTGGGGTGCGCACGCGCACCACTGGAGCTGGCGCGGCGGTAGTCGAGCAAGGCGGCCAGGTCTTTGCGGGCCATGTGCACTTGCACCCAGTCGGCAAAGGCCTGCACGTAGTCTGGCGTTTGGCCGCCCGCCATGCGTGCCACCTGGTAGTCGCGCAGGTTGTGCGTGACGTTGCCGGAGGCGACGATCAAAAAGTCGTGCTTGGCCAAATCCGCCAGGGCCTGGCCGACGCGGTAGGCATGCTCCGGGCCCAAATGCGTTTGCACCGACAAGGGGATGACCGGAATGTCGGCGTCTGGAAACATTTGGCGCAGCGGAATCCAGGCGCCGTGGTCCAGGCCGCGCTGGGCGTC
>CANBQX010000157.1 GCA_947371775.1 Comamonadaceae bacterium | reverse complement strand
TTTGCCTTCATCATGTTCGCCGTGGTGCTGGTGATGCGTGCCCACTTCAACACGCAAGCCGACTTCACCACCATCATGATTCCCACCATCGTGCAAGGCATTGCAGTGGCTTTCTTCTTTGTGCCCTTGAGCACCATCACGCTGGGTGGCATTGCACCTGCGCACATGGCATCGGCATCGGGTTTGTCCAACTTCATGCGGATTGTGGGCGGAGCGTTTGGCACGTCCATCACCATCACGCTGTGGCAAGACCGCGCGGCCATGCACCATGCGGAACTCATTGAAGCGGTGAACCGGGGCAGCCAGGCCACGTTGGACGCCATGGGCGGTTTGGCGGCTTTGGGGCTCAACAACACGCAGAGTCTGGCAACGATCAACCGCCTGGTGGATCAGCAGTCGTTCATGCTCGCAGCCAACGATATTTTTATGGGTTCAGCCGCGATCTTTATGCTGCTGATTCCTTCGATCTGGTTCGCCACCCGGGTGCGCATGACAGCGCCTGCGGCACCCGGTGGAGACGGCGCGCACTAGATCAGTTTGACGCCGGTTTTTTCCTGCAGCGCGTCACGCGTCACACCGGGGGCCAGCTCAATCACTTTCAGGCCTTCGGGGGTGACATCCATCACTGCCAGGTCGGTGATGATGCGGTCCACCACGCCCACGCCGGTCAGCGGCAGGGTGCACTGGGGCAGGATCTTGAGGTCGATGGTGCCGTCTTTCTTTTTGGCGACGTGCTCCATCAGCACGATCACGCGCTTCACACCGGCCACCAGGTCCATGGCGCCGCCCATGCCCTTGACCATCTTGCCCGGAATCATCCAGTTGGCCAGATCACCCTTCTCGCTCACCTGCATGGCGCCCAAAATGCTCAGATTGATCTTGCCGCCACGGATCATGGCAAAGCTCTGGTCCGAGCCGAAGATGCTCGAGCCTTTGATGGTCGTCACGGTTTGCTTGCCGGCGTTGATCAGGTCAGCGTCTACCTCGGCTTCGGTCGGGAAGGGGCCAATGCCCAGCATGCCGTTTTCGCTTTGCAGCCAGACTTCTTTGTCGGCGGGCACATGGTTGGCCACCAGCGTGGGGATGCCGATGCCCAGATTCACGTAAAAGCCGTCTTCCAGCTCTTGGGCCGCACGTGCGGCCATTTGGTCTTGGTTCCAGCTCATGGTCAGACTCCCGAAGTTTCAGTGATGGTGCGTTTTTCGATGCGTTTTTCCGGCGTGGCATTGAGCACGATGCGGTGCACATAAATGCCAGGCAAATGCACCTGGTCGGGCGCGATGTCGCCCGTCTCGACAATTTCTTCTACTTCGACCACCGTGATCTTGCCGGCCATGGCCGCTGCGGGGTTGAAGTTGCGCGCAGTAAAGCGGAACTGCAAATTGCCCGATTTGTCCGCCCGGTGGGCTTTGACCAGTGCCACGTCGGGCACCAGTGAGCGCTCCATGACATAGGTCTCGCCGTCAAACTCGCGCAGCTCTTTGCCTTCGGCCACGATGGTGCCTACGCCCGTCTTGGTGAAAAACGCCGGAATGCCTGCGCCACCGGCACGCAGCTTTTCGGCCAGCGTGCCCTGGGGCGTGAACTCAAGCGCCAGCTCACCGGCCAGGTACTGGCGCTCGAACTCTTTGTTCTCGCCCACGTAGCTGGAAATCATTTTTTTGATCTGGCGGGTCTCGAGCAACTTACCCAGACCAAAACCGTCCACGCCCGCGTTGTTGGAGATGGCCGTCAGGTTTTGCGCGCCACTGTCGCGCAGCGCATCGATCAGGGCTTCGGGAATGCCGCACAGACCAAAACCGCCCACGGCGATGAGCTGGTTGTCGTGCACGATGCCGTCAAGTGCGGCGGCGGCGCTGGGGAATATTTTGTTCACTGCAGAAATCTCCGGTAATGCATGCGTTGGGGCCAAATACCCGTCGATGTTACTGAAGTACACCGCTGCTAAGCTGACGGTGGGGTGTCATCGTCCGCGAGGGCACCTGACCTACCATTCATCTCCGACCATCTATCGGCGCGCAGCGCCCGCACTATGCCCGACCAAGCCAGCAGCCAAGCCCAGCCATCCGACGCACTCCAGCAGGCACTGGAGCGCCTGAACGAGCTGGAAATCAAAGCCAGCTTCTCCGAAGACCTGCTTGACAAGCTCGACCAGGTGGTGATCCGCCAGCAAACCCAGATCAACGCCTTGATCAGCGAGGTCTTGCACCTGCGCCAGCAGGCCGCGGACCCGCAGGCGGCCCCGCAGCGCAATCTGCGCGACGAATTACCGCCGCATTACTGAGCGGCCACGACCTCGTTGGCGCTGCGAAAGGCCTCGACTGCCGTGGGCACGCCGCAGTACACCGCTGCGTGGAGTAGCACTTCTTGAATTTCGGCGGGGGTCGCGCCATTGTTCAGGGCGCCGCGCACATGGCCTTTGAGCTCGTTCTGTTTGCCCAGGGCGGTCAGCATGGCCACCGTGATCAGGCTGCGGGTTTTCAGGTCCAGGCCCGGGCGCTGCCACACATCGCCCCAGGCGGCACGGGTGATGTGGTCTTGGATGGGCTGGGTAAACGGCGTCGCGTTGCCCAAAGCGTTGGCGACAAAGTCTTCGCCCATCACGGCCTTGCGGGTGGCCAGGCCTTTGTCATAGGGGTCGTTGGTGGACGGCATGCGTGCTTCCTTGCAAGAGAGGGTTCAAAGCGCACAGCATAATGAAATCTCTTTTTCACGCCCTCCCACCCTGACTGCCCACTCGAACCCACCCATGAGCCGCTTTCCCCTGCCCGACCTCAACACCCTGCCCGAAGACCTGCGCGCCAAGATCTTGGAAGTCCAAGAAAAGTCAGGCTTTGTGCCCAATGTGTTTTTGGCCTTTGCGCGCCGCCCTGCTGAGTGGCGGGCGTTTTTTGCCTACCACGACGCCCTCATGCTGCGCGAGGAATCCAGCCTGACCAAAGGCGAGCGCGAGATGATCATCACCACCACCAGTGCCGCCAACCACTGCCTGTACTGCGTGGTGGCCCACGGCGCCATTCTGCGCATTTACGAGAAAAAACCGCTGGTGGCCGACCAGGTGGCCATCAATTACCGCAAGGCCGATATCACGCCGCGCCAGCGCGCCATGCTGGACTTCGCCATGAAGGTGTGCCTGGAGAGCCACACGGTCCATGACGCCGATTTCGAGGCGCTGCACGCCCACGGCTTTGACGACGAGGACATCTGGGACATTGCCGGCATTACCGCGTTTTTCGGACTGTCCAACCGCATGGCCAATGCCACGGGCATGATGCCCAACCCCGAGTTCTACTTGCTGGGCCGCCAGCCCCGGCAAAAGTAATGCGCCCGGCGCTGCTTGCGCTGGCGCTGGTCTGGGCATGCAGCCAAGCGTTCGCCCAGCCGGCCCCACCCGCCCAACCCGAGGCGGCCAGCGGCATTCAGGCCAAGCCGGGCTGGCGCACCCGCACATTGGCCGTGGCGGCCGCCAACCCCTTGGCCACCGAGGCGGGCTACACCCTGCTGCGCGCAGGCGGCAGTGCAGTAGACGCCGCGATTGCAGTGCAAATGGTGCTGGCCCTGGTCGAGCCCCAAAGCAGCGGCCTGGGCGGCGGCGCGTTTTTGCTGCACTTTGACGGCCAGCGCACCCAGGCGTTTGACGGCCGCGAGACCGCACCCGCAGGCGCCACCCCCGGCCTTTTTCTGCAGCCCGACGGCAAACCCCTGGCCTTGCGCCAAGCCATCGTTGGCGGCCGCTCGGTGGGCGTGCCAGGCGTGCTGCCCATGCTGGCCTTGGCGCACCGTCAGCATGGCAAGTTGCCCTGGGCCCAGTTGTTTGCGCCCGCTATTGCGCTGGCGACCCAAGGCTTTGCCGTGAGCCCGCGGATGGCGAGCTTGCTGGCGGCGGAGTCGGACCTCAAAAACGATCCTGTGGCCGCCCGGTATTTTTACGACGCCCAGGGCCAGCCGTGGCCCGCAGGCCACATCTTGCGCAACCCGGAGCTGGCCGCCGTGCTGCAACGCATCGCCAAGGAGGGGCCCGATGCCCTGGTACGCGGCGAGGTAGCGCAAGCCATGGCCCGCACAGTGCAAAGCCATGCCAGCAACCCCGGCACGCTGAGCCTGGCCGACCTCGCGCAGTACCAGGCGCTGGAGCGCGAGCCCTTGTGCATGCGCTACACGGTCGAGCAGCCGACAAAGCGCACGTACCGCCTGTGCGGCATGCCGCCACCAAGCTCCGGCATGCTGGCAGTGGGGCAGATACTGGGCACGCTGGCCCACACCCCTGCCGCCACCCTGCCCCTGACCCCTGCCCAACCCGGCGCTGACTGGCTGCATTTGTATACCGAGTCCGCACGGCTGGCCTTTGCCGATCGCGCGCAGTATGTGGGTGATCCGAAGTTTGTGGCCGCACCCGCTGGAAACTGGAGTAGCCTGCTGGACGAGCGCTATTTGTCCCAGCGCGCGGCACTGATAGCCCCCACAGGCGCGCGCATGGCCCGCGCTTTGCCAGGTCAGCCGGGTTCAAGCACCAGCAGCTATGCCCCCATGGCGGCACAGACGGAGCACGGCACTTCCCACATTTCGGTGGTGGACGGCTACGGCAACGCCCTGGCCATGACCACCACCATTGAAGACGCTTGGGGCGCACGCCTCATGGTGAACCGGGGTGTGGGCTTGGAGGGCGGCTTTTTGCTCAACAACCAACTCA
>CANBQX010000156.1 GCA_947371775.1 Comamonadaceae bacterium | reverse complement strand
TCGCTGTTGAGCTTTCGCTCTTCCGTGGGGTTGCTGATGAAGGCGGCTTCGACCAGCACACTGGGAATGTCAGGGGCTTTGAGCACTGCAAATGCTGCTTGCTCCACCTGGCCTTTGTGCAATTTCCCAATCCGCCCGACCTCGCCCAGCAGCGTGCTGCCGAGCTTGAGGCTGTCCACAATTTGCGCGGTGGTGCTCATGTCCAGCAGCGCACTTTGTACCTCCAGGCCCTTGGCTTTGACGTTGAGTCCGCCAATCAAATCTGCCTTGTTTTCTTTGGCCGCCATCCAGCGCGCCGCGCTGCTGGAGGCACCTCCCTGGCTGAGCGCAAAGACGCTGGCGCCTTGCGGCTCCGGGGTGAAGAACGCGTCCGCGTGCAGGCTGACAAACAGGTCGGCTTGCACGCGCCTGGCCTTTTGCACCCGCACATGCAAGGGCACGAAGTAGTCGGCGTCACGCGTTAAATAGGCCCGCATCTGTGTGCCGTTGATGGTGCTGGTGTTGATGCGCTCGCGCATCAGGTGTGCGAGCTTGAGCACCACGTCTTTTTCCAAGGTTCCGCCCGGGCCCACGGCGCCGGGATCCTCGCCGCCGTGCCCTGCGTCCAAGGCAATGATGATCAAGCGGTCTGTGCCCAGGTAAGAGGGCCCTTGCGTCAGGTTGGCGCCAGGGCTTGACGGTGGCGCCGGGGTCGCTTTGCTTGCCGGGTTGGCGGCTTGCGCTGACTCGGTTTTTTTGCCCAGGCGTTGTGCCATCAGTTCGCCCAAAGCGTCATGGGATGGTGGGGGCGCCAACGGGCCTGGTGCTTTGGCTTGTGCATATTGCGCCACCAGTGCATCCAGCGGATCGACGCTGCGCTGCGGGTACAAGTCCAACACCAAGCGGTGCTGGTAGGCAGCGACTGGTGCCAGGGTGAACATCTGCGGTCGCACCACTTGTTTGAGGTCGATGACAAGACGCACCACGTCGGCCGAGAACTGGCCCACGCGAATGCCTTCGATGTTCGGGTCGTCGGCCTTGACCTTGGCCACCAGCTCTTTCAGTGCGCTGTTGAGCGTCACGCCCGCAATGTCCACCGCCAAGCGCGGTGGGTTGGTAATCACGGTTTGGCTGGCGTTCAAGGGCGCGTCCGACTCAATCGTCACGCGGGAATACTCCGGAGCTGGCCAGACGCGCACCGTCAAAATCGTCGCGCTCTGGGCGCCCCAGGCGTGGCGCTGCAACAGGCCCAGGCTCAGTACCACCGACCCGTGTTGCAGCAGGCGGCGGCGTTTCATGTCTGTTGGCCCTCGTGGTCCAAGCCTTGCAAGATGCGCGCCCCCAACGGGGTATTGGCAGCAAGTGCCGCCTGGCGAGCGCCGTCAGCCAGGGTCGTTAAGGTGATGTCCAGGTCAATCGCGGGCAGCACCGGTGCCGCCTTTTCCGGCCACTCGGCCAGCTTGAGGCCGGGGCTGGCAAAAATGTCGCGAAAGCCCGCGTCTTCCCACTCCCGTGCGTCGCCAAAGCGGTAGAAATCGAAATGCCAGATGTTCAGCCCGGGCAGCTCGTACGGTTCCACCACGGCATAGGTCGGGCTTTTGACACGTCCCTGCACGCCGAGCGCGCGCAGCAGGTGGCGCACCAGCGTGGTTTTGCCCGCACCCAGATCACCGCGCAGGGCGATCAAGGCGTTTGTCACGCCCGGCGCCTCTGCCAAACGCGCAGCAAAAGCCTCGGTGGCCGACTCGTCGGGCCAGGTCAAGGTCTTGGTTTTTACAATCGCGGGGTGAACATCCATAACGCGCAGACTAGCACTCCAATCAAAAGCCGGGAACACGCCCCCGCAATGGCCGCTGACTTGCTTGCGCAATGGCAGACCTGGGGTACAGAGCTTGGATTCTCCCAAATCGGCGTGGCCGGTGTGGACTTGTCGGACGCCGAGCCCGGATTGTTGGCCTGGCTGGAGGCAGGCTTTCACGGCAGCATGGACTACATGCAGCGCCACGGAACCAAGCGGGCACGCCCCGCAGAGCTGCTTCCCGGCACCTTGAGTGTGCTCACCGCGCGCATGGACTATCTGCCACGCACCACGCCGCAAGGGTGGCAGGCCGTGGAATTTGACCGGCTGACGCGCGCAGAGACGGGCACGGTGTCGCTGTATGCCAGAGGCCGCGATTACCACAAGGTGGTGCGACACCGCTTGCAGCAGTTGGCGCAGAAGCTGGCGCAGCAGCTCGGGCCCCTGGGCCACCGTGCCTTTACCGACTCCGCCCCGGTACTGGAAGCCGAACTGGCCACCCGCAGCGGGCAGGGCTGGCGCGGCAAGCACACCCTGGTGCTCAACCGCGAGGCGGGCTCCATGTTCTTTTTGGGCGAAATCTTTGTGGACATTGCCCTGGCGCCCACAGCGCCCCTTGAGGCGCACTGCGGCACCTGCACGGCCTGCATCACGGCCTGTCCCACCCAGGCCATCGTGGCGCCCTACCAGTTGGATGCACGGCGCTGCATTTCCTACCTCACGATTGAGCATGCGGGCGCGATCGACCCGGCATTGCGGCCCCTGATGGGCAATCGCATCTACGGCTGCGACGACTGCCAGCTGGCCTGTCCCTGGAACAAGTTTGCGCAAGTGAGTCGCCTGCCCGATTTTGACGAGCGTGCGGGCTTGAATGGCCAGGCATTGGCAAGCTTGCTGCGTTGGTCGGAAGACGAGTTTTTAAAGCGCACCGAGGGAAGCCCGATCCGGCGCATCGGTCATGAGCGCTGGTTGCGCAATGTGGCGGTGGCGGCGGGCAATGCCTTGGCGGCAGGCAAGGGGGGCGCAAGTTTGCAAGAAGTATTGCAAGACCTGCAATCCCACGCCAGCCCGCTGGTGCGCGAGCATGTGCAATGGGCACTGGCACAAGGCCAGTAAGAGGCTAGAACAAGAAGCCGGTGGACAGCACCTGCTCTGACATCCAAAGGGTCTGGTCGGCCGTGCCCTTGTACACCGGCACACCACGCAGCACACCGTAGGCGATCTTGGAAGTGAGTTCGAGGTAGATCGATTTGTAAAAGCGGTAACGCACGCCCACTTCAGCGCCGGCGGTCCAGCCGTTGACCTGCCACCAGTCGTTGCTCTTGAAGCAGCACACGTTCTGATTTTTCGGCCCCACGTCATTGTGGTTGCCGAAGATCACGTTGTCGGCATGCGGCAGCAAGATCCCGGCCCCTGCGCGGCTGATCAATTGCAGCTCGCCTTGTTTGTCGACCGGGCCGTCCAAGTGCTTCAGCCACACGGCGTTGATCATCAGATGGTTCAGACCGTTGTGCAGCGCGTAATAAAAGTCTTGCTCGCTCAAGGTGAGCTGCCCGCCCGCGTTCGGCTGCGTGCCTGTCGTAATGGTTCCGTTGACGGTGGCGAGCTGGTTCTGGTCCACGTTGTATTTGCTGTGGTCCAAAGAAAACTCGATGGCAAATGTTTTCTCCGGATTCAAGAACTTACCGATGCGAATGTTTTCTTGCGGTGTCGTGAAGTCCAAGGACGTGATGGAGCTGATCGTTTCAGAGAAAGTGGCAGGAAAGTCGCTGCCCGCCACCTGGCGCACCGTGAAGTCGTTGCCCAAGCTGGGCTGTGAGACATGAATGTCCGACGGGGCGTACTGCTGTCGGCTGTAACCCCAAGAGAAATACCAGTTGCCTTCATTGCGCAGCGATTTGTCGAAATTGACCGGGGCTGCGGAGGCGCCCGATTCTGCAACGCTGTCCTGCGCCAGCGCCGCTCCCATGGGCAGCGCCGCCACCAACAAGGAGAGTGCGAGGAATTTGCCTGCCAAAGATGTCATGGGGTGCTTTCGCGAAGTGTGCTTTTCAAATCAAATGCCGTACAGCGGCCGCAAAACGCCGAGTGAAAAGCCCAGGCTCAGCATGCCCAGCAGCGTGGAGAGCGACACCAGACTGGCCACATACGCGCCGTCAAAGCCCATTTTACTGGCCAGCACATAGCAGCTTGCTGCGGTGGGAAGCGCGGCATAGGCCAGCAAAATCGTCGCCTGCGAGTGGCTCAGCCCGAACGCATAAGCACTGGCCAACGCGACGACGGGAAGCAGCAGGTGCCGTATGGACAGCAAAGCCACGGCGAGCGACTTGGCGCGTGCCAGCGCACCGATCTGAATTCCCGCGCCTGCCGCCATCAAACCCAGCGCCAGGGCTGCACCGCCCACCCGACTGACGGTGGGGGTCAGCCAGTCGGGCAAGGTCAAGCCCAAGACATTGGCCGCCAGCCCCGACACGGTGGCGATGATGAGTGGATTGCGCAGCAATTCGCGTCCGAATCCATTGGCACTTCCGCGCGCCATGGGCCAGACGGCAGCCATGTTGACAATGGGCACGCAGACGCCGATCAAGACCGAAATTTCTAAGAGTCCCGCCGGTCCGGCCAGGCGGTCTGCCAGGGCCAGTCCGATGAAAGAATTGAACCGAAACGCCACTTGGGCAGAGGCTGCATGGTCACGCGCTGGAATATGGCCTTTGAGCCCAGGCCAATGGGGCACGGTGTAGGCCAGGGCAATCCCAGCCACCATCACGCTCCAGCCTGCGCCCACCAGGCGGGACGCGGCACCCAGGTCCAAGGGGCTCTTGATGATGGAGTGAAACAGCAGGGTGGGGAACAGCAGGTAGTACACCAGCGCGTCGACTTGGTTCCACACATTGCGGTTCAAGGCGGTGAACTTGCAGAGCAAAAA
>CANBQX010000155.1 GCA_947371775.1 Comamonadaceae bacterium | reverse complement strand
CAGCGTTGGTCCAGCCTTGTGCCGGGCGGTTAACCGTCAGGACGCCGTCGGCATCAATATCGAGCGTGCCGCCAGGGCCTGCGTGGATGAGTTGGCCGTTGGGCAGTGTGGCGGTGGTGCCGTCTGGGCTGATGTGGGTGGCGATGGGGTTATTGGACGGTACGGTGGATGGGTCCGCTCCAGTTTCAGCAGACGGTGGATTGACTTTGCCTCGGCCGGCGCCTGCGCCTGCGCCAGCTGTGGGGCTGGTGGTTTGGGTGCCATCGGGTACCCAGACGCGTGGGCCTGATTGGATGACATTGCCCATTTCGTCCCATTGGGTGGTGTCTTCCCAGTGGCCGGTGGGGGTAGTGGCGGGTGTCACCGACTCCGCTAGTGGCAACGCATTGTTTGCCACACTGGACACATCAACTTCCCCAGATGAAATCTTGTCCTTGACCAGTGCTTCATATGCAGCAACTTTTGGTAGAACTTTGGTATGTGCAAGCTCAATCCCAGGCGCGTCAGCCTTTAGTACCCCCGCAGCGCCATCGTGGTGTGCTCCGTAGATACCGGCATCGCCAAGGTTATGTGCCAACGCGACTTCTTTGTCGTACTTAAATATGTTCACTAAAGCTTTAACTTGCGCATCAATGTCCCAGCGATTGGTTTCGTTGAGGCCATAACTTTGCCCAGTCCTGTCGATGAACTGTCCTAACCCTGATGCCGACGATGTTGGATTTGCTGCGTTTGGGTTAAAACCAGACTCCAAATTGACAATTGCCAACAGGTGACCGATATCGTGTTCATTGAGGCCTTGCCTCCATCCAACGACGATGATCCTGTTGATTACGTCATTAATTGTTGAAGCGTCTGCCGGTGATTTGTCACGATTGGAATCATTGAAATGACTCCATTTCACAGGTGTTATTGCCATGATGAAACCTCTCTAATAGCAAGAAAGGCCGTTGTTTTTGAGGTGTTGTAGTCAAGGCGATATCTCAGGCGATCCGCTTTTTTTATTGGTTCTGCATCGCTTGCTAACCTAACGACGCTTGATGCTGCTGTGTCGTGCAATAGAACGCGAACCTGATACTTGTTTATCGGCAAATACTGTTCGCATTCCGCTTCCACCGGCGTCTTGTCTAGTTCTTTTCCCTTTACGTAAGTTTGAAATACGTTTGGCTTTCCATCTTTTCCAATGAACGTCAGCGTGTTGTCATTGCAAAGCCTTGGATATTTACGCTGTCGCGTCGCAATTTCATCGCTGTGCCGACATGTCAAAACAACTTTGAAGTCACCACACTGCATTTGAAGCTGTTCGCCTATTTGGGTAACTGTTTCACCCGGCTTGACGTGCGTTTGAGCGCGCACGATTGAAGCCAGGAACGAGCCTCCAATCAACGTCAAAATGGTTAAAAGACGAATGTATTTAGCCATGACCAAATCTCACTAAACCTGGCTCCACATGGACAAGGTAGTGCTCACCTCTTCGTCGAGCAGCAGCATTCGTTAATGGCCGTTCCGCTGCCATTGAAGCCTCAATTAAGAGCGCAGCCAGCGGGTTGACGACTGTGCCCAGCGGATCAAAATTCCGAGGTGCCTCATCCCACAACGCATTGATATTTCTCAGCACACATACCACGATGCCAAAGTGAGCAATAGCCTCCAGCCGGCTCAAGTGCTGCGATCCATCCAGCTGATGTCTCGCGTGACGCGGCCTCGAAAAGCCACTTGCTGCCGCTGCGCCTATCGATTTTTCCCTCGCTGTGCACTTACGACTTTCCAACTTCACCCTCCCTTTTTGCAACTAATTTTTCGCGCAATGGGTGGCATGTGCCGCCATCATGCAAAGCGAAGACGGCTAACTTTACTTTAATTTACGGAAATCAATGCCAAATGCATTTGGAACAATTTTGCTCTATAAACTTGTCAAATAGTTAACAATCTGCTTGAATGTACCCTCAGCAATCACATTGAGCCCTTGGCCTAACCGACCCATCCAATGGAGTGGGCCTTTGCTGCTTGGCATCGCCCCAACCTGCTGAGTTTTCTTGGAGTCAACATGCGCCGCGTTACCAACAGACAGTCCAGCGATTTGCCCCCGCTTCAGGGCAAGTTACTCGCCTCCTTGTTGCTGAGTGCCGGACTGTTTTCAGCCGCAGGCGCAGCCCACGCCGCAGGCAACTCCGGCGCCAACGGCACGCCCTCATTCGAGGTCGACCAGTGCAAGCGCGATGTGATGAACTACCAAAAAAACCTTGAGGCCTTGCGCAAAAACTTAGGCGACAAGGCAGCGCAAGAGTTTGCCGACAAGTTCATGACCAAAGAGCAGTGGAACGAGTCTTTGCTGCGCGATGGCTATTGCGCCATCGCCCGGGGCCTCAAGGCGGCGCGCTTGCTCTAGGCCGGCCAGAGGCCCGAGGGGCGCGCTGGGTTGGCAATGCGCCAGGTGCGCACGCCCTGGGGCACACGCAGGGGCAGGCGCAAGAGGCGCTTGTCGCGCGACACCAGCGCCGTGGCGCGGCGCTCGGTGCCCAAGAGCAAGGCCAGGTCGTCTAGCTTGTTGAGCCGCCACGCGCCCTGCTGGCCACGCGCACCCACTTCCAGGCCCAACCACTCGTCACCCGCCGCAAAGCCAGCGGCTTCTGCCGCGCTGCCGCGCAGCACCACTTTCACCGTCACCGTGCCACCCGCCTCGGCCACACGCAGGCCCAGGCACTGGGCCATTTGGGCGGCGTCTTCGTGCACTTGCAGTTGCTGCGCTTGCAGCAGGGCTTTGAGTGGCAGCTCGCGCGTGCTGTGCACCCAGGCCTTGATTTCTTTGGCCCAGCTGCGGCCGCTTAACTCGTGCAACACGGCCAGCAAGTCGGCTTCAAGCATGGGGCCGGCCGCGCAGCGCTGCCACAGGCCGCGCATCACCGCGTCTAGCGTGGTGTGGCCCTCGGCGCGCAGGCTCAGGTCCAGGCACAAGGCCACCAGCGCACCTTTGGTGTAGTAGCTCACGGTGGCGTTGGCGGTGTTTTCGTCTTGGCGGTAGTACTTGACCCATGCGTCAAAACTGGCCTGCGCCACCGTCTGCACCGCGCGCCCGGGGGCTTGCAGCACCTGGTTGATGGTTTTGGTAAGCAGCTTGAAGTACACGGTGTCGTCAATCAAGCCCGCACGGCGCAAGAGCAGGTCGTCGTAGTAGCTGGTAAAGCCTTCAAAAAACCAAAGCAACTCGGTGTAGTTTTCTTGCGCATAGTCGTATCGCGCAAACTCGGCGGGGCGCAGGCGCTTGACGTTCCAGGTGTGAAAGTATTCGTGGCTGATCAGCCCCAAGAGCGTGGTGTAACCATCAGACGTTTTGGCCTCGCCCACGCGCGGCAAGTCGCGCCGCGCAGCAATGAGCGCGGTGGAGTTGCGGTGCTCCAGCCCGCCGTAGCTGTCGTCCACCACATTGAGCATGAACACGTAGTGGCCAAACGGCACCTGCTTGGGCGACACGGTGGCCGCAGCGTCGCCACCCGCATGCCAAAAGCGCAGCTGGGTTTCGCAAATTTTTTGTGCGTCGCGCAGCAGGCGCTCGCCATCAAAGGACGGCAGCGCACCCGCCACCACCAGCCGGTGGGGCACGCCGCAGGCCTTGAAAGTGCCACTCCAAAACGCACCCATTTCCACGGGGCAGTCGGCCAGCTCGTCGTAGTGTGCGGCCTGATAGCGGCCAAAGCCGGCTTTGTCCAACGCCACCGGGGGCAGGCCGGTGGCCACGTTCCAGCCGACCATTTGTGGGCTGCGTATCAGGTCTACCGCATGGGGCATGTCGGTGGCGCCATCGGCCATCAGGCACAGGCTGGTGGCGTTGAAAAAACCGCGCGCGCTGTCCAGCCAGCTTGTGCGCACCGAGTTGTCAAAGGCATAGACCTCGTACTGCACTTGCAGGGCTTGGGTGGTGTCACAGGGCAGCTGCCAGGTGGCTTTGTCCAACTGGGACACGGCCAGCGTTTTTTGACCTTGGCGGCATTGCAGGTGTTGCAGGTGTTTTGCAAATTCACGCACCATGTAGCTGCCCGGAATCCACACCGGCAAGCGCAGCGTTTGCAGCGCAGCGGGGCGCGCAATGGTCAGGGTCACGCGCCACAAATGGGCATGCAAGCTCGCGGCTTCAATTCGGTAATGCACAGCCCAATCGGTAGCGCTGGCAGTGCTGGTAGTGCGGACAGTGGCTGCGGCTTTGCGGGGCATGGGTTTAGCCTTTGGCGGCGTCAGTCAACATTTGTTCAATCTTTTTGCTGTCCACCGCACCCGGCACGCGTGCGCCGTTGGTAAACAACAAAGTGGGCGTGCCATTGATCTTGTGTTTGCGGCCCAAGTCCACATTGCGCGCCAAGGTGCTGGTGTCGCACATGGCGGATGCGGCGCTTGCCATTTGGTCGCGCAGCATCCAGTCTTGCCAGGCCTGGCCGCGGTCGCGTGCGCACCAAATGGCCTTGGATTTTTCGGTGGAGTCGGCGCCCAGGATGGGGTACAAAAAAAGATAGATGGTGACGTTGTCTACCTTTTGCAGATCGCGCTCAAAGCGCTTGCAGTAGCCGCAGTTGGGGTCTTCAAACACGGCAATTTTGCGCTCGCCGTTGCCACGCACGATGGTGAAAGCGTCCTTCAAAGGCAGGCTCTCAAACTTGATGGCAGTGAGCTTTTCAATGCGCTCATCGGTCAGGTTGCGCCGGTTGCGCGTGTCGATCAGGTTGCCCTC
>CANBQX010000154.1 GCA_947371775.1 Comamonadaceae bacterium | reverse complement strand
CCCACGTCCACTGCCAGGCCGTACACATGCTCCTTGAAGCCCGGCCACACCGCAATGATTTGGCTGCCGGCATGCACTGCAACGGTCACTTTCCAGTGCCCGGCGCGCAGAGCGACTTGAAGCTGCTGCAAGACCAGCACGTCGCACGACAAATTACTGAGCTGCCACTCAAAGTCCAGCGCGTCCTCCAGGCGGCGCAAGTCGCCGCTGGGGTCGTGCATATCGGGTTCCTGCACCTCCACATAGTGCAGGCGCACCAGCGGGTCGAGCTCAATGTCCAAGGCCTCGGCGGCCTTGCGCACCACTTGCTTGTGCACCTGGCTGGATGACGGCACATCGATCACCAAGTCGCCCAGCACCTGGGCCGAGCAGGACAAGCGCCGCCCTGGCTCCATTGCCTGGCTTGCGCAATATTCCTGCTCCACCGCCGAGACCGGCGACAGGTTGTCCACGCTGGAAGTCACGCCATGTTTGGAAAACTCGCCCTCGGCCACCAGCACCTGGCACCGGCCGCAAATACCGCGTCCGCCGCACACCGAGTCAATGTCCACCCCGAGCGAACGCGCGGCCTGCAACAAGGACGAGCCCACAGGAAAACGGCCACGCCGCCCCGAGGGAGTGAAAACTACCAAAGCATCAGGTGCACTCAAAACAGACTCTCAAAAATGAAGGATCAAGAAGAAAATTTAGCTTGCGCGGCGGCGGCTGCCACCCTCGCGGCGGCCCCGGCCCATTTCGCCGTCTGCACCCATGGTGGGCGCTTCGCGGAATTTGCGGATCCAGCGCATGCAATCGGGGTCGTGGCCCATCATCACATCCGCACCCATGATGGCCTTGACCACCTCAGCGTGCATTGGATTGGTGATCGCCGAGGTCATACCGGCCGCAATCGCCATGGTCAGGAAGGCGGAGTTCACGCCGTTGCGCTCGGGTAAACCAAAGCTCACATTGGACGCACCGCAGGTGGTGTTGACCTTGAGCTCGGTGCGCAGGCGGTGCACCAGTTGCATCACTTGCACACCGGCCTGGTTGATGGCGCCAATGGGCATGACCAGGGGGTCGACCACGATATCGCAGGCGGGGATGCCATAGTCGGCAGCGCGCTCCACAATCTTTTTCGCCACGGCAAAGCGCACATCCGGGTCTTGCGAAATGCCGGTCTCGTCGTTGGAAATGGCTACAACGGCAGCGCCGTATTTTTTAACCAAAGGCAGCACGGTTTCTAAGCGGTCTTCTTCGCCGGTCACGCTGTTCACCAAGGCCTTGCCTTTGTACACCGCCAGGCCGGCTTCGAGGGCGGCAACGATGGAGGAATCGATGCTCAAGGGCACATCGGTCACGCCCTGCACCAGCTGAATGGCTTTGGCCAACATGCCGGGTTCGTCGGCCAGCGGAATGCCCGCATTGACGTCCAGCAAGTGGGCACCGGCTTCCACTTGCGCCAGTGCATCGGCGATCACACGGCTGTAGTCGCCGGCCATCATTTCGGCGGCCATGATCTTGCGGCCTGTGGGGTTGATGCGCTCGCCGATGATGACGAAGGGACGGTCAAAACCGATGATGACTTCTTTGGTCGCAGAGCTGATGATGGTATCGGTCACGCTGAATCCTTGTGATGAAAAGAGGGAAACTTGTTGAATGCGGCTGCCGCTCAGGCAGACGCGGGAACTTCGACGGGTGGGGGCGTGTAGTGGATTTCGGCATCCGCGCCGTCGCGCCCCGGGTACCAAGGCACACGACCTTGGAGTACGCCGGAATTTTGCACCATCTCCGGCACCGCATCTTCTTGGCGGTAGGCCATGATGTGCACGCCTGCCACGCCTTTGATTTCTTTGACCTCTTGCATGATTTCGGTGCAAATTTTGCGACCCTCGGCCGCTGGCTTTTCAGCACCCGCCATGCGCTTGATGATGCTGTCCGGAATGTGTACGCCAGGCACATTGCTGCGCATCCACTCTGCCACCTTGGCCGAGCGCATAGGGCCTACGCCGACCAAAATAAAGACTTTGTCCAGCAGACCCAAGTCTTCCACCTGCTGCATGTAGCTGCGCAGGCGGGGGATGTCGTAGCAGTACTGGGTTTGAATGAACTGGGCGCCAGCGGCCACTTTTTTGGCCAAGCGCTCAGCGCGCCAGTCAAAGGGTTGCACAAAGGGGTTGGCTGCGGCACCCAAGAAGACGCGCGGAGCAAAAGTGACTTTGCGCCCACTTTGGAATCGGTGTTCGTCGCGCATGCCACGGCCAATTTCAAGCAGCGACATGCAGTCCAGATCAAACACCGGCTTGGCCTGGGGGTGGTCACCGGTTTGCACACCGTCGCCGCTCAGGCACAGCATGTTGCACACGCCCATGGCGGCACCGCCCAAAATATCGCCCTGAATCGCAATGCGGTTTTTGTCGCGGCAAGAGATTTGCATCACCGGCGCATAGCCCACGCGCGTCAGCAAGGCGCACACGGCCAGGCTGGACATATGGCAATTCGCGCCGCTGCCGTCGGTGGCGTTGATGGCGTCTACATAGCCGTCAAACACCCGCGCACGGCGGTAAACGTCTTCGGGATTGGCGGAGTCTGGCGGCTCAAGCTCGGCGGTAATGGCAAAAGCGCCACTGCGCAGCACACGCTCCAAGCGGCCGGGCGAGGTGTGGCCGGGCAGGATGGGCAGCGGATAGCCCGGGACCGGTTCGTCGTCGAATTTCATGCGTTTTTCTCCCGCGCCACTTTCAGCCAGGACGATTTGCCCTTGAGCCGTCCGTCCACTGCAAACTGCACCACTTTGATGGCTTCTTTGCCGGCCACCATGCGCTGGCTGCCGTCATACGCTTCGACCCACACGCAGCGCATCTCGGGTTTGACTTCGCAGTGCCCGTTGGCCCGCACGCCGCCGCAGGGGCCATTGCGCAAGGTCTTGGGGCAATTCATGGAGCAGGACATGCCGGTAGAGCTCAGGGCACACTGACCACACATCTGGCAATCAAACAAAAAACCTTTGACCGCTTTTTCAAGCACCGCAACGGGCTTTTCCATGCGCTCATAGCCAATGGCTTTCCACAAGGGATGCAGGGCCACAAAAACGCGTTCAAACCCGTTGTAAAACAACTCCAGGCCGCGCGCATGGCGCACCGACCAACGACGAACGGCGTACATCAGGCGCCTCCTTCGGCTTCAGGCACGCTCACTTCATCGGGTGAGAGCACGGTGGGTGTGGGCAAGGTGGCATCGACACCGTGGGCCCGGATGATGCGCTGCAAGTCGTCGTCCGAATACTGCGCTTCCAGGCGTGCCGCACAGGCATTGGCTTCGGCCTGGATATCGTCACCGCATTCAATCGGGTCGCTGCGCTTCCAGTCAGCCAGGTAGTCTCCGGCGCTGGCTTTGCCCGCGCGCATGGCAGCGCGGTCCACCGCTTCTTGAAAGCGGTGCGAAAGCTGCACTTTGCCGGTTTCGCGCCCGCGCTTGACCACCACCTGGGCAGGTATGTCGCGCCATGAAATCACAATCAGTTTTGCCATTGGATCACTTTCTCGTTCACTTGCTGCAGATGCGTCTGCAATTCGCCGTAGCCGGTGGCACGGTACTCAAATGCCAAACCCAGGCGGTCCGCCGCACGCTGTCCCAGGACACGGCCGTCGTCACTCTCTTTTTGCGCCAGGTACACCAGCTTCTTGTAATTCCCAAAATACACCGGCAGCAAAGCGGGATGTTTGTCGATGCCCAGGCCATGGATCACCAGGCGCTCGAAGTGCCGCAGCAAGAAGTCGGTCAAATAAAAGGTGCCGATTTCTTGCTCGGCCAAGGCTTCAAACACAGGGGTTCCGGCGTAAAACTCGTAGCAGTGCGCACCCGCGATGCGCTCCACGCCTTCCTCTTCCAAGACGGCATCGAGCATTCCACCCGTTCCGCAGTCGGCATAGGCCACAAACAAATGCGTGTAACAGCTGCGAAAGCGTTGGATTTTTTCGCGCACAGCTGCCGGAATTTTTTCAGGCCGGTTGTGCAGCTCCGCAGGCAGGCAGCTCACGTCCATGTGCGACCAGCCGTTGGCTTGGCGCAAGGCCACGATTTCCTTGGCCAGAGCGCCACAGGCAATCACCAAGGTGTTTGCCGCTGCGCTCATGGCTCGGAAAAGAGTCGCTTTAAGCTGCAGCCGCGCGGCGGGCAGCGATCAAGGTTTTGGCGGTTTCCACGGCAATGCCTGCGTCGCGGCAATAAGCGTCTGCGCCCACGGCTTTGCCGAATTCTTCGTTCAGAGGCGCACCGCCGACCAGCACGATAAAGTCATCGCGCAGACCCTTTTCTTTGAGCGTGTCGATCACGACCTTCATGTAAGGCATGGTCGTGGTCAGCAGAGCCGACAGGCCCAAGATGTCCGGCTTGTGCACTTCCAGGGCCTCGAGGTATTTTTCCACCGGGTTGTTGATGCCCAGGTCGATGACTTCAAAGCCTGCGCCCTCCATCATCATGCCCACCAGGTTCTTACCGATGTCATGGATGTCGCCCTTGACCGTGCCGATCACCATCTTGCCGATGGGCTCAACGCCGGTTTCAGCCAACAGGGGACGCAAGATTTCCATGCCGCCCTTCATCGCGTTGGCGGCCAGCAGCACTTCCGGCACAAACAAAATGCCGTCGCGGAAATCAACGCCCACGATGCGCATGCCTTCAACCAGTGCGTCGTCCAGCACCCGGCTGGCCGACCATCCGCGCTGAAGCAGGATGTTGGTGGCTTC
>CANBQX010000153.1 GCA_947371775.1 Comamonadaceae bacterium | reverse complement strand
GGCCTGGGCATCATGGCCCGCATCTACCGCGAAATGCCACTCAACTCCATTTGGGAAGGTGCTGGCAACATCATGGCGCTGGACCTGCTGCGCGCTCTGCGCAAAGGCGACGTGGCCCAGGCCCTGACCCAAGAGCTGGCGCCAGCCCGGGGCGCACACCCGGCCCTGGACCGCATGATGGACTCCTTGCCCGCCCGCATCGAACTGCTGGCCAACGAAGTGCAAGCCCGCCGCCTGGCGCAAGATGTGGCGCTCGCCGTGCAGGCCGCCTTGTTGCAGCAAAGCGCACCCGGCGCCGTGTTTGGCGCGTTTTGCGACTCACGCTTGGGCGGCGACTGGGGCCACACCTTTGGCACCCTGGGCAGCGGCGTGGACTTTGACACCATCATCCGCCGCGCCATGCCGCGCTAATCTTTTTCAATCCACCGTTTGGAGCCGCCCATGTCTGAGCTGATTCTTCACCACTACGCCAGTTCGCCGTTTTCAGAAAAAGTGCGTTTGGTGCTGGGCTACAAAGGCCTGGCATGGAAGTCGGTGGTGGTGCCCCGCATCCTGCCCAAGCCCGATGTGCTGGCCCTGACCGGCGGCTACCGCAAAACGCCTTTTTTGCAAATCGGCGCTGATGTGTACTGCGACACCGCGCTCATGTGCGAAGTGCTGGACCACTTGCAACCCGCCCCCACGCTGTACCCCGAAGCGTCTAAAGGCGTGGCGCGTGTGCTGGCGCAGTGGGCGGACAGCACCTTGTTTTGGGCTGCGATGGTCTACAACCTCGGCCCCAAGGGGGCGGCACATTTGTTTGCCGATGCGCCGCCCGAGGCCGCCAAGGCCTTTGCTGCGGACCGGGGCGCCATGTCGGCCGGCATGACGCGCAGCCGCCCGGCAGACGCCACCGCCAGCTACAAATCGTATTTGCGCCGCCTGGCCCACATGCTGGACCAAAACGACTTTTTGCTGGGCAGCGCGCCCTGCGTGGCCGACTTTGCCGCCTACCACCCCCTGTGGTTCACCCGCAAAGTGGTGCCGGTGATGGCCGATATCTTGCAAGCCACCCCCGCCGTGCTGGAGTGGATGGACCGCATGGCGGCGCTGGGCCACGGCAGCATGGAAAAGTTCAGCGCCGAAGAGGCCATTGCCCTGTGCGCCGCCAGCACACCGCTGCCCATTGCGCCCGACGCTGCGTTCCAGGACGAGCATGGCATTGCCTTGGGCAGCCATGTCAGCATTTCGGCCGAGACCTTTGGCCAGGAACCCACCGAAGGCGTGCTGATGGCTGCCACCCGCACCCGCTACACCCTGCGCCGCGAGGATCCGCGCGCGGGCGTGGTGCATGTGCATTTCCCGCGCATCGGCTATGTGCTCAAGGCTGCGCAGGTTTGAGTTTTTCTTTTTTCTTTCCACTTTTTTCAAAGAGACATTCGCATGATTTCTGACTTCAACAAAAAAACCGCTGTCATTACCGGTGGCGGCTCGGGCTTCGGTCTGGAGTGCGCGCGCATTGGCGCGTCCCTGGGCATGAACCTGGTGCTGGCCGATGTGCAGCAAGACGCGCTGGACCGGGCCGTGGCCGAGCTCAGCGCCGCAGGTGCGCAGGTGCTGGGCATGCGCGTGGACGTGTCCAAGGCCGACCAGGTGGAAGCCCTGGGCGCGGCCACGTTGGCGCGCTTTGGTGCACCGCACTTTGTGTTCAACAACGCGGGCGTGGGTTCGGGCGGCCTGATTTGGGAAAACACCCTGCAAGACTGGGAATGGGTGGTGGGCGTGAACCTGATGGGCGTGGCGCACGGCATCCGCGTGTTCACCCCCATGATGCTGGCCGCTGCTGCCAAAGACCCGGCCTACCAAGGCCATATCGTCAACACCGCCAGCATGGCCGGCATGCTCAATGCGCCCAATATGGGCATTTACAACGCCACCAAGCACGCCGTGGTGAGTATGAGCGAGACCCTGTACCAGGACCTGGCCCTGGTGACCGAGCAAATCAGCGCCAGCGTGCTGTGCCCCTTCTTTGTGCCCACCGGCATCAGCCAAAGCCACCGCAACCGCCCCGACGAGCTCAAGGCCGTGGGCGTCAAGCCCACCAAGAGCCAGCTGATTGGCCAGGCCATGAGCGACAAAGCCGTGGGCAGCGGCAAAGTGAGCGCCGCCGACGTGGCGAAAATGGTGTTTGACGCCATGGCTGCCAACCAGTTCTACATTTACAGCCACCCCAAGTCGATTGCTTCGGTGCAAGTGCGCATGGAAGACGTGCTGATGTCGCGCAACCCCACCGACCCCTTCGCCCACAAACCCGAGTTGGGCGAGGACCTGAAAAAGGCCTTGCGCGCCTAAGCGAGAAGAGCCTCTCTAGAAACGGGGCAAAAAAGTGTTCAAATACACGGTTTCACCATTCACACCTTTAGGAAAGATCTCATGGGCAATTCCATCGTTACCGAAGCTGCACGCAAAGCCACTCCCGCCCCCAAGCCTCTGCCCGGCTACTCCTTGGGCAGCGCAGGCCGCGGCCAAAAAGTAAGCCTGGAGCGCGGCGTGTCCACCCGCAGCAAAAAGAACCCCGGCAAGCGCGCCAAGAAGGGCGGTTAATCGCCCCTTGCGCCGGCATGGGGCTTTGCCCTTTGCCGGTGGCAAGAATAAAAAAAGCCCTCTTTGAGGGCTTTTTTTATTGGTATGGCGAACCAACATCGGACGATCAGCCCACCACCACTCAGTGACGTAATTCGCAGCGACCTTAGATGGTGGCCTCGTCCTGGCTGCTGGCTTCTAAGTGGCTGGTGTCGGCCCAGCCCACCAGGCTCAGGCCCTGCGGTGTCCAGAGCAAGCGGTTGATGGTGCAGTTGCCCAGGTCCCAGGTGCGGATGGCGTTGACGTCTTGGCCTGTGGCCAGGCGGTACAGCATGTCCAGCACACCCCCGTGGGCTACCAGTGCGATGTGCTCACCGGGGTGGCGTGCGGCAATGTCGTTCACGGCCTGGCTGATGCGTTCACGCAATTGCAAGGGTGTTTCTCCGCCCTGCGGTGCCCAGTCGGGCAGGCGCTGGCGCCAGCGCTGGGCATCTTCGGGCCACTCGGCCTCAATCTCGGCGTGGGTCTTGCCTTCAAACACGCCGAAGCCGCGCTCGCGCAAGCCAGGCACCAAGACCACCGATTCAGGGGCAAACCCCGCATGCTGGGCAATGGCTGCCGCCGTGTTGCGGGCCCGCGCCAAGTCGCTGGTGTAAATGTGGTTCAGGCCCACGTCGGCCAAAGCGGCGCCCACTTGCTGGGCTTGCTGCTGGCCCCGGGCGTTGAGGTCAATGTCGATGTGGCCCTGGATGCGCGTGACTGCGTTCCAAGCGGTTTCGCCGTGGCGCACGGCGGTAATGCGCACTGGCGCCATCGTGGCAGCCCCCATGGCTTAGACCACGCGCAAAGGCAAGCCCGCCACCGTGGGCAGTGCAAAGGACTCGGCATCAAAGGCCGTGTCACCCTCCGGCTCGGGCATGCCGGTGGTGCGCACGGCTTCAAAGTCATGCAAGCCGGTGTCCATCAAATGCGAGGGCACCACGTTGTGCAGCGCGGTAAACATGCTCTCGATGCGGCCCGGGTATTGTTTCTCCCAGTCGCGCAGCATGTTGCCGATTTGCTTGCGTTGCAGGTTTTCCTGGCTGCCGCACAGCGTGCAGGGGATGATGGGAAAAGCGCGGTGTTCGGCCCAGCGCACCAGGTCTTTTTCGACCACATTGGCCAGCGGGCGGATCACGATATGGCCGCCATCGTCGCTCACCAGTTTGGGGGGCATGCCCTTGAGCTTGCCGCCAAAGAACATGTTCAAAAAGAAGGTTTGCAAGATGTCGTCGCGGTGGTGGCCCAGCGCGATTTTGGTCACCTTGAGCTCGTCTGCCACGCGGTACAAAATGCCCCGGCGCAGACGGCTGCACAGGCTGCACATGGTTTTGCCCTCGGGAATGACCTTCTTGACGATGCTGTAAGTGTCTTGCGTCTCGATATGAAAGGGCACGCCGAGCTGCTTCAAATAGGCCGGCAAGATGTGGTCAGGAAAACCGGGCTGCTTTTGGTCGAGGTTGACGGCAATCAACTCAAAGTTCACGGGCGCGCGCTGCTGCATCTTCAGCAGCAAATCGAGCATGGCGTAGCTGTCTTTGCCGCCGGACACGCAGACCATCACCCGGTCGCCTTCTTCAATCATGTGGTAGTCCATGATGGCTTGGCCCACTTGGCGGCACAGGCGTTTTTCCAGCTTGTGGGTTTCGTGGGCGGCGCGTTGCGCGGCCTCGCGCGTGTCGGCGGGCGCAGCCCGGGGCAGCTCAAGCGTGGCCAGGTCGGGTTCGGTCCAAATAGCGTTCATGGGGGTCTCGTTCAAGGTTTACCACTGTCCGGTTTCGACCCGGATGGCGACTTCGCAGTCGTCAAAAATTTCCAGCTTGGCGATCTTCACCCGCACCCCCAAGACGCCGGGCAACTGCATCAGGCGGTCGGCCAGCTTGCCGATCAGGCTCTCCAACAGGTTCACATGCTCGGCCGTGCATTCATTGATGATGATCTGGCGCACTTTGCGGTAGTCGAGCACATGGTTGATGTCGTCGTCGCTGGGCTGCAGGGGCTGCGTGCCCAGGTTCAACTCGGCGTCCACCTGAATCGGCTGGGGCGCGGTGAGTTCGGACTCCAAAATGCCCAGATTGGCCTCAAAGCGCAGGCCCGTGAGGTTCAGGGTTTGGTTGCCGGTGGTGCGT
>CANBQX010000152.1 GCA_947371775.1 Comamonadaceae bacterium | reverse complement strand
TTGATGATGCGCTTGACGTCCAAACCGGCAATGCGGCCTGCATCTTTGGTGGCTTGGCGTTGTGCGTCGTTGAAGTAGGCCGGCACGGTGATCACCGCTTCGGTCACTTCTTCACCGAGGTAGTCCTCCGCGGTTTTTTTCATTTTGCGCAGAATGTCGGCGCTGACCTGTTGGGGTGCCAGGCGGTTGCCGCGCACTTCGACCCAGGCGTCGCCGTTGTCGGCGGCGGCAATTTTGTAAGGCATCAGGTCGATGTCTTTTTGCACTTCTTTTTCAGAAAACTTGCGTCCGATCAGGCGTTTGACCGCGTACAGCGTGTTTTTGGGGTTGGTCACCGACTGGCGCTTGGCGGATGCACCGACCAGCACTTCACCGTCTTCCTGGTAGGCAATGATGGACGGTGTGGTGCGCGCGCCTTCGGCGTTTTCGATCACTTTGGCCGTGTTGCCTTCCATGACGGCCACGCAGCTGTTGGTGGTGCCCAAGTCAATACCGATGATTCTTCCCATGATGGAACTCCTGCTGATTCAAAAAATTGGATAACAAGCAATTAGGGGCGCAAGACGGGGATTCAAGCCCCTGCGCGCCACAAAATGCCTTATTTGGGCGCGGAAACCGTCACCAGGGCGGGGCGCAGCACGCGTTCGGCGATCAAATAGCCTTTTTGCAGCACCGTGACCACCGTGTTGGCCTCGTGCTCGGAGGGCACCACGCTGATGGCCTGGTGGTGGTGGGGGTCGAACTTGGCACCGGCGGCCGGGTTGATGGCCACCACCTTGTTGCGCTCCAGCGCGGCCACCAGTTGGCGCAGGGTGGCTTGGGCGCCTTCATTGATCTGCTGGGCAGTGGCGTCTTTGATCGCCAGGCCGGCTTCCAGGCTGTCGGCCACCGGCAGCAGGCTCTCGGCAAAGCCTTCGAGCGCGAACTTGCGCGCCTTGGACACTTCTTCTTCGGCACGGCGGCGGGCGTTTTCCGCATCGGCCTTGGCGCGCAGAAACTGATCAGCCAAATCGGCGGACTTGGCTTGCAGCAGCGCCAACTCGGTCTGAGCCTGGGCCAGCTGCTCGGCCTCGGTCAGGGGCGTTGCGGGCGCGTTGTCATGGGGAGCGGCAGAGCCGGAGTCTTGGGGGGATGCGTTGTCGGACATGGGTTTTCGGAAAAAAGCAAACGGATGGGCCAGGCGCCTGAGCGTGTCTGCACCGGAGGTGGGGCCTAACTGCGCTTTTTCAAGGGCGCGCGTCCACCACCGGGGCATGGGGGACTCAGGTGCCGAGCAGTTCGACGTCGAACTTCAAGGTGGCGTTGGGGGGAATCACGCCACCGGCGCCGCGTGCGCCATAGCCCAGCGCGGGCGGAATGATGAGGGTGCGGCTGCCGCCGACTTTCATGCCGGCCACGCCTTCGTCCCAACCCTGAATCACCTGACCGGCACCCAGACGGAAGACGAAAGGCTCATTGCGGTCTTTGCTGGAGTCGAACTTTTCGCCTTGTTCGCCGTCGTTGAACAGCCAACCGGTGTAGTGCACGGTCACGTGCTTGCCAACCACGGCTTGTTCGCCGTCACCAACCACGGTGTCCAGATATTGCAGGCCCGACAGAGATGTTTGCATGGAGAAATCCTTCAAAAGAGTAAAAAAAAAGGTTGAGAACGAAAAGCAGGCGATGTCGCGCAGGAAAAGTCGGGGCTTACAAAGTGGCTTGCACTGCATCCAGCAGTGCGGGTGAGGCCTCCGGCAGTACGCCAAACCAGGCTTCAAAGGCAGGGCGGGCCTGGTGAATCAACATCCCCAAGCCATAGACCACCGGGTTGCCGCGCGCCAAGGCGTCCGCCAGCAAGGGGGTCAGGCGAGGTACGTAGACGATGTCGCACACCACCGCCTTTGGCGTCAGGCTGTCCAGCGCCAAGTCCAGCGCGCTTTGGCCGTGCATGCCCTGGTTGGTGGTATTGACCAGCAGGGCGATGTCAGAAAGTGCCTGGGTGCGCTGCGCCCAAGGCAGCACCTGCACCTGCGCGCCAAAGTCCTGCGCCAATGCTTGGGCCTTGTCGATGCTGCGGTTGCACAGGCGTATTTCGGGCACGCCGGCATCGAGCAAGGCGGCCACGATGGCCCGCGCTGCGCCGCCTGCGCCCACCACCACGGCCGGGCCCGAGCCTGGTTGCCAGCCCGGCTGGGCTTCGCGCAGGCTTTGCAAAAAGCCATAGGCGTCGGTATTTCGGCCCGTGAGGCTGCCATCCGACTCCACCACCACCGTGTTGATGGCGCCTATGCGCTGTGCGAGCGAATCCACCCGGTCCACCAGCGCCAAGGCCGCCACCTTGTGCGGAATCGTCAAATTGCAGCCGGCAAAGCCCAGCTTGGGCAGGCTTCGCAAGGCATCTGCCAGGTCTTCAGGGCGCACGGGCAGCTGCACATAGGCGCCGCGCAGACCCCGTTCGGCAATCCAATGCCCGTGAATCAAGGGCGAGCGCGAATGCGCCACCGGCCAACCCATGACGCCCGCCAGGACGCAGGGTCGCGCGCTTGCAGAGGCTTGCTCAGCCACGGTATTACAGCGTGTCGGTGAAGCTGCGCAGCTTGTCGCTGCGGCTGGGGTGCTTGAGCTTGCGCAGCGCCTTGGCTTCAATCTGGCGGATGCGTTCGCGCGTCACGTCAAACTGTTTACCCACCTCTTCCAAGGTGTGGTCGCTGGCCATCTCGATACCAAAGCGCATGCGCAAGACCTTGGCTTCGCGTGGCGTCAGGCTGTCCAGAATGTCTTTGACCACGTCGCGCAGACCGGCTTGCATCGCCGCTTCCATGGGAGCGGTGTTGGCGCCGTCTTCAATGAAGTCGCCCAGGTGGCTGTCGTCATCGTCACCGATCGGGGTTTCCATCGAGATCGGCTCTTTGGCGATCTTCATGATCTTGCGGATCTTGTCCTCTGGAATCTCCATGCGCTCGGCCAAGACGCTGGCGTCCGGCTCAAAGCCAAACTCCTGCAGATGCTGGCGGCTGATGCGGTTCATCTTGTTGATGGTCTCGATCATGTGCACCGGAATGCGGATGGTGCGTGCCTGGTCGGCAATCGAGCGCGTGATCGCCTGGCGGATCCACCAGGTGGCGTAGGTCGAGAACTTGTAGCCACGGCGGTATTCAAACTTGTCCACCGCTTTCATCAAACCGATATTGCCTTCTTGGATCAGGTCCAGAAACTGCAGGCCGCGGTTGGTGTATTTCTTGGCGATCGAGATCACCAGGCGCAGGTTGGCCTCGATCATCTCTTTCTTGGCCGCACGGCTGGACGCCTCGCCCTGGTTCATGCGCTTATTAATGTCTTTCAGCTGGTCCAGCGGCACCACGACTTTGGACTGCAAGTCGGCCAGCTTTTGCTGGATGTCTTGCACCGGCGGAATGTTGCGCGCCATGACCGTGCTCCAGGGCTTGCCTGCGGCGGCTTGTTTTTCAATCCACTTCAGGTTGAGCAGGTTGCTGGTGGCGGGGTTGCCGTTTTTGTCGCGGCCGCTGAAGTCTGCAATAAAGTTTTCCTGGCTGTAGCCACACTTGTCCACAATGATGCGGCGCAGTTCGCGCTCTTTCTTGCGGATGTCGTCCACCTGACCGCGCACCATGTCGCACAGCTTTTCAATGGCCTTGGCGGTAAAGCGGATGGTCATCAGCTCGTCGCTGAGCAAACGCTGCGTCTTCATGTAGCTGGGCGAACCATGGCCTTCTTTGTTGTAGATGGTGTGCATCTTCTCGAAAAGTTCGCGCAGGTGGTCAAAGCGGATCAGCGCCTCGCGCTTGAGTTCTTCGAGCTTTTTGGTCAGTGCTTTGCTGCCGCCCTTGCCGTCATCGTCATCGTCGGCGTCGAACTCGTCAAAGTCCTCTTCGGCCACATAGTCGTCGGCCTCATTGGGGTTGGAGAAGCCGTCCACGATGGTGGTGATCACGACTTTGCCTTCGCGGATTTCTTCGCCCAGACGCAAGATTTCTGCAATCGTGGCGGGCGAGCCGGAGATCGCCTCCATCATCGCCATCAAGCCACCTTCAATGCGCTTGGCAATCTCGATTTCGCCTTCGCGGGTTAACAGTTCTACGGTTCCCATTTCGCGCATGTACATGCGCACCGGGTCGGTCGTGCGGCCAAATTCGCTGTCCACCGTGCTCAGTGCTGCTTCGGCTTCTTCTTCGGCTTCGGCCTCGGTGGCGGCGGTGGCCACATTGTTGTTGAGCAGCAGGGTTTCTGCGTCAGGTGTTTGTTCGTAGACGGCCACGCCCATGTCGTTGAGCATGGAGATCACGACTTCGAGTGTTTCGGCATCGACCAGCTTGCCGGGCAAGTGGTCTGAAATTTCGCCGTGCGTCAGGTAGCCGCGGGTGCGTCCGAGCTTGATCAGGGCCACAAAGGCCAGGCGGCGTTTGGTTTTTTCTTCTTCGGACAGGATGGTTTCTTCCAGTCCGAACTCTTTCATCAAGGCGCGTTCTTTGGCCTTGCTGATCTTCATCCGCAGCGGCTTGACCTTTTCGCCCGTGGCGCTCACCACCGGCTCGACTTCGAGCTCGGCTTCGATGTCCAGCAACTCGACATCGTCTTCAGTGGCGGCGGGTTTGCCTTTGGCTTTGGATTTGGCAGCTGCTTTGCTTGCAGGTTTGGCTGCGGGTGTGGCGGGGGTTTTGATAGGTGCTTTTTCTGCAGGCTTTGCGGCTGCTTTGGTGTTTGGTTTTTCGGCCGCTTTTGCCGCCACTTGGGGCGCTGCCTTGGCAGGCGCTTTTGCAACAACTTTTG
>CANBQX010000151.1 GCA_947371775.1 Comamonadaceae bacterium | reverse complement strand
GGGCTTTTTGCTGCCCGTAGATAATTCGAACATGAACACACACATAAACGCTGATCCGGCTGAACTGGCCAAATTTTCCGACTTGGCACACCGTTGGTGGGATACCGAGAGCGAATTCAGGCCCCTGCACCAGATCAACCCTCTGCGTTTGGAGTGGATCAACTCCATTTGCCCGGTCCAGGGCTTGCGAACACTGGATGTGGGTTGTGGCGGCGGAATACTGACAGATGCACTGGCGCGCAAGGGCGCCACCGCTCTGGGCATTGACTTGTCGACCAAGGCCTTGAAAGTTGCCCAACTGCATGCCATGGAGGCACAAACGCCCCAGGTGACCTACCGTGAAGTCAGCGCTGAGGCGCTGGCCGATGAGGCACCCGGACAGTTTGACCTGGTGACCTGCATGGAGATGCTCGAACACGTGCCGGACCCGGCTTCCATCGTGCGCGCCTGTGCGACGCTGGTGAAACCCGGTGGCTGGGTGTTTTTCTCGACTCTGAATCGCAATCCCAAGTCGTTCCTGTTTGCCATCGTGGGTGCCGAGTACGTACTCAATATGTTGCCGCGCGGAACACATGAGTACGCCAAAATGGTGCGACCCAGCGAACTTTCCGGCTACTGCCGTGGTGCCGGGTTGGATCTGCGCCAGACCAAAGGCATGGGCTACAACCCCTTGACCAAACGCTATTGGCTCAACGGCGACACCAGTGTCAACTACCTGATCGCCACGCAAAGGCCGATGGTTTGACCATGAGCCCATTTCAAAACATCGCTGCCGTGCTGTTTGACCTGGATGGCACCCTGATTGACAGTGCACCCGATCTGGGTGCTGCTGCGGACCAGATGCGCGTCAGTCGTGGTTTGCCCTCGCTGGCACTGGATGCCTACCGGCCCCTGGCCGGTTCGGGTGCCCGCGGTATGCTGGCTGTGGCATTCGGAATGGCGCCGGATCATCAGGACTTTGAGGCCATGCGGGAAGAGTTTTTCTGCAATTACGAACGCTGCATGACCCAACGCACCTATGCCTTTGACGGTGTTGCGGAAATGATCGTGAGCCTGCAAGGCGCTCGCTTGCAATGGGGTGTGGTGACCAATAAGTCTGCCCGCTTCACCGATCCCCTGACGCGCGGCATGCCGCTGTTCGCATCAGCCGGTGCGGTGGTGAGTGGTGACACCACGCCGCATTCCAAGCCCCATCCAGCACCCCTGTTGGAGGCGGCACGCAGGCTGGGCCTGGAGCCTGCGCGGTGCATCTACGTTGGCGACGACGAACGTGACATCCAGGCCGGTCTGGCGGCGGGCATGGGAACCGTGGCGGCAGACTACGGCTACCTTGGCAATAAAGCTGACACGGCAGCCTGGGGCGCACACGCCCGGATTAAATCTCCATTGGCCCTCTTGCAATTGCTCGCCATGGCCTAAAATAGGCACTGAGGGGCTGCACTGGTTTCGACGTGGATTCGGACGCGCAGCAGGGCATGTCGAGCTGAGTGCGCTCGTAAAACAGATTCAAACAAACTAACTGCAAACGACGAACGTTTCGCACTCGCTGCTTAATTGCACGTGAGCCTCACAACAGCAAGCCGATAGGCTGGGCAAGGGTGGTCAGATCGCAAGGTCAGGCTATCCAGGCTGTGGGGTAATTTCATTCGGCTGGGCCCGCCTTGGGTGACTTAGGGCAGGCCGAGAAAATAGGTTACTGGCGTTTTGTATAGCGTGCCACTGCGCGATGCAAAAGGCGAGACTCAAATCAGACGGCTACACATGTAGAACTGTTCGAAGAAGGTTTGCGGACGGGGGTTCAAATCCCCCCAGCTCCACCATAATTTGAAATCCCAACTCTTATCGGTTGGGATTTTTTTTGCCCGGAGCGCCAGTGTTGGCGCGGTTCCGGGCCACTGCCTCGCGCGTGGCACCCTCACGACTGCGCCAATTCCTGCACTTTTGCAGCCTCTCTTCTCGCTCTTTTCTCTGTTTGCCTCGCGAGCGCTTTCGACCCCGTATCCAGTATTCATGCGGGTTTGCGGGGTGCGGGCTGTGAATGGCAACTGCTGTACCGGCTGCGACTGAGAACCAAGAAGGCGTAAAAAAACCGCCCGGAGGCGGCTGCTGGCACAAGGGTGTCGGTTCACGCCGGTGGCGCGAGCACTCGGATCTGCTCTTTCCATGCGGTGGGCCACGGGCAACGCATCAATTGTTCCAGCGCCGTTTCCGACGTACCGACCAACTGCTCAACGACTGCCGGGGTCAGCAAGGTCAGCCGCATCAGGCGGCGCACCTGTGTCACGTTGATCTCCTCGGTCTCCACGATCTCGGCCACCGACCCCACGCGCCGCTTCCATGAATTCCAGCGGCGCATGCAGCGGCGTAATGATCTGCTTCTTCAAGCCCCGCTTGACCAGCGTCTAGGACACGAAAGTCTCCAACTGGACGCCGCCAGCCGGTGACGGTAATTGGCAGGTGACTGGGTCGTCCTGATATCGACCCCGGTGCCTCTTGCTCATACATCCTCCTCAACGCGTTGCACGATCTGGCGTTGCGCCACCCAATCTACCGGCACCGGGTTTCGCTGGAACCAGATCAGGTTCATTCGGCGCGGCAAAGATCACTGACAGCTTCTTTCTATGACCTTTCCACAAAGGCCACCCAATGGTGAGCCCTTTATGGAATTCTTCAACTTAAAACTTATATCCGATGCCGACTGTACCAACAGTTGCACTTGATTTGAAGTTTGTTGTATCCCCAGGGAATTGAGCGCTGTCAAATTGAATTTGAGTTCCTTCAACTTGAAGGAATAAATTCTTGCCTAAATCCGCTCGTATACCAAATCCTAAACCAGCTCCGGTAATGTCTTTTGTGATGGATTGAGCGCCTGAGTCACCTTTCGCAGTACCTGTATTGTAGGATATCTTTAGATAGGCTAGTGTTTTATCCGACACTAAATAACCTGGCTCAAAGTAAAGGGAAGTACCATTTTGCAGCTTGAAAGCCGCAGAACCATAAGTACCTTTCACTGTGCCAGCCTCAACATCTGACAAGTTATAAGTTCCACCTAGCGAAAGAACAACAGAATCTGTTGCCCTAAAACCATAAGCCGCTTGTAATGAAGCAACTGTGGAGTGCTGGCCAAGGCCATTGAAGCTTTCATTGTTAACTGAAATTTCTGTTGTTGCTGAAATCATGTTTGCATTGGCAGAAACGCTAAAGCCTTCGAAGGTTCTGACTTGGGCAAATGCTTGAGGAGCGAAAACCAAAGTTGCAACGGTAGCGGCGATGAGAACTTTTTTCATTCAAGTTTCCTTATGAAATGTGATTGGTTAAATGTCCGAAATATCTTTCGGACCGGAACCAGTTTATTGACATGTAAAAAATCTTCATTGCGAATTCGCAACGTAAAGTGGACATTGCTAATAAAAATTCGTAAATGTCCGCCTCTGCTTCATGGTGGCAAGCTGAATACGGCTGTGAATTGAATAACCACAGTGGATTCAATGAAGCTCCCAATGAATTAGTCCCGGCGCTTATGCTTGTTTTTCTTACCTTTTTCAGGCCATCTCTCGTCCTTGCCCCGATAGCCATACTCCTCATCAAACCGCTCCTGCACCCAGTCCTCCCTGACAAAATAAACTGGCTGACCACATGCACTGTAGCGCGAACAAAACTTGGCCCAGTTCTGCTGGTGGCCTGGCGGAACATACAAATAAATAGGTCGCCGATACACCGCCAGGGGCGATGGAGCGATCACAACAGGTTGTGGGTATACGACACGTGGTGGTGGAAAGTCACCGATCTCAATGCGCCCATAGACACCTGGCTGGCTGATACCTACGGATTGACCTTGCCCTCGAAAAACGTATCCCTTGCTGAGTGTTTAAATTCACGCAAGGAGAACGGAAATGACGAAGACAGCAAGAGCGCGCTACACGCTCGAATTCAAGCAAGAAGCGGTGCGACTGGTCGAAGGTGGCCAGAGCATTGCAGCCGCCGCACGCACGCTGGGTGTGGTCGACCAGACGCTGTTCAATTGGGTCAAGGCGCAGCGCCAGGGCCAGCTCAAGGGAGCTGACAGCAAGGCAAAGGTAAGCGCCGAACAGATGGAGATCAGCCGGCTGCGGGCCGAACTGGCGCGTGTGAAGATGGAGCGCGACATTCTGGGAAAAGCGACGGCGTACTTCGCAAAGGGATCGATTTGAAGTACGCCTTTATCCAGCGCCACCGCAGCGTCTGGCCGATCTCGGTGCAATGCCGTGTGCTGGGGGTGAGCATGGCCGGGTACCACGAACACTTTGTGCGACTGGCCAGCCCAGCCCAAAGGCGCCACCTCAGCGACGACGCCTTGCTGGTGCACATCAAGGCCATCCATGCCGAGACGCGTGGCGGCTACGGCTGGCCACGCACCTGGAAGGAACTGCTGGCCCGTGGCATCCGTGTGGGCAAAGAGCGCGTGCAAAAGCTCATGCAGTTGCACGGCATCCGTGCCAAGGGAAAGCGGCGCTTCAAGGTCACCACCGACAGCAACCACGATCTGCCGATCTCGTCCAACCTGCTCAACCGGGAGTTTGCTGTGGCAGCGCCCGACAAGGTCTGGGTGGGCGATATCACGTACATCGCCACCGACGAAGGCTGGCTGTTTCTGGCCGTGGTGATTGACCTGTTCAGCCGTCAGGTGGTGGGCTGGTCGTTGCGAGAGGAAATGACGCGCGACATCGTCATTGATGCATTGCGCATGGCATGGTTCAAGCGGCATCCGGGCAAGCAGGCTGGGCTGATGTTCCAC
>CANBQX010000150.1 GCA_947371775.1 Comamonadaceae bacterium | reverse complement strand
CGCATTACCCAGCAGGAGCTGGCCTATTTGGTGGGGCTGTCGCGTCAGCGGGTCAATGAAGCGCTCACCACCCTGGCCGCGCAGGGCTCGATCCGCGTGGAATACGGCGGGCTGCGGGTGCTGGACCTGGACGCCCTGCGCGCGCAACTGCAGCCCCGCTAAGCCGCAAGGCACGACAATGCAGCCCCTGCCCCTGATTCATACCCCCGGCTTGCCTGTGCTGCAAGCATCTAAAGCCCTGCCCCATGTCTGACACCCCTCCCAAAAAGCCGCTGCTCTCTATCGCTACCAAAGCGTTTCGCCGTGCAGCGCCGCCGCCACGCCCAATCGCAGCGCCCGCGCCCGTAGCGCCCTCGGCCGCTGCGGCACGCGTGGTCACGCGCACCAAGGCCCCTATTCCGATGGGCCAAACCAACACTGCTGCCGTGGGCGAGAACGGCACGCTGCGCCTGAACAAGCGCATGGCAGAACTCGGCTTGGCGTCTCGGCGCGAGGCCGACGACTGGATTAGCAAAGGCTGGGTCAAGGTAGACGGGCGTGTGGCCGAAATGGGCATGCAGGTGGCGCCCGACGTGAAGATCGAAATCGACAAGCTCGCCAAGGGCCAGCAGGCTAATTTGGTGACTATTTTGATCAACAAGCCCCTGGGGCTGGTGAGCGGCCAGGCCGAAGATGGGCATGAGCCTGCCATCACCTTGGTGCAACCCGAAAACCGCTGGGCCGAGGACAACGCCCGCTTTTTCTTTCATGGCAGCCAACTCAGGAGCCTGGTGCCTGCCGGGCGGTTGGACATTGATTCCACCGGCCTGCTGGTGCTCACCCAAGACGGCCGCGTGGCCCGCCAGCTGATTGGTGAAGACGCGGTGATGGAAAAAGAGTATCTGGTGCGCGTGGTCTACACCGGCGTGCTCAACACCGCTGCGGCCACATCGGCGGCGGCCACTTATGGCGGCAAGATTCAGCAACTCAGCCGCATTGACGACGACGACCCCATCAGCGCCGACGTGCAGTCGGTGTTTCCGCCAGAAAAACTGCAGCTGCTGCGCCACGGCCTGAGCCTGGACGGCCAGCCCCTCAAGCACGCCAAGGTGGAGTGGCAAAACCCCGAGCAGCTGCGCTTTGTGCTGCACGAGGGAAAAAAACGCCAAATCCGCCGCATGTGCGAGCAAGTCGGCCTGAAAGTGGTGGGCCTGAAGCGCGTGCGCATTGGCAAGGTCATGCTGGGCAATTTGCCCGTGGGCCAGTGGCGCTATCTGGCGCCGCACGAGCGTTTTTAAGCCCGCCCAGCCCGGGGGCTTGAAAAAGCCCGCCCCCACCCCTAGCTATGGGCACGCGCCGCGCGGCGCGACAGATCGTTCCTTCGATCACCCTTTTGTCTTTTGGCCCTTTCCTCTGAGAGTTGAACTGCTATGACCAAACAAACCCTGAATTTCCAAGCCGAAGTGGCCCAACTGCTGCACTTGGTGACCCATTCGCTGTACTCCAACAAAGAAATTTTCTTGCGCGAGCTCATCTCGAATGCGTCTGACGCTTGCGACAAACTGCGCTTTGAAGCGATCAACGCGCCCGAGCTTTTTGAAGGCGACTCCGAACTCAAAATCCGCGTGACCTTTGACAAAGAGGCCAAAACGCTCACCATCACCGACAACGGCATTGGCCTGAGCCAGCAAGAGGCCATCGACAACCTGGGCACGATTGCCAAGAGCGGCACCAAAGACTTTGTGAGCAAGCTCAGCGGCGACCAAAAGGCCGATTCGCAGCTCATCGGCCAGTTTGGCGTGGGCTTTTATTCGGGCTTTATCGTGGCCGACAAGATCACGGTGGAATCGCGCCGCGCCGGTTTGCATGCCAATGAGGCGGTGCGCTGGGTGAGCGACGGCGGCGCCAGTGGCGGCGGCGCGTTTGAGGTGGAAACCATCAACCGCGAACACCGTGGCACCAGCGTCATCCTGCACCTGCGCGAAGACGCACTCGACTACGCCCAGGCCTGGAAGGTCAAGGGCATCATCAGCAAATACTCTGACCACATCAGCCTGCCCATCCAAATGGAGAAGGAAGAGTGGAAAGACGGCGAGCTGATCGACCCCAACGACGAAAAAGGCGGCCGCCAGCCTGGCGCCATGGTCAAGACCGGCGAGTGGGAAACCGTCAACAAGGCCAACGCCATCTGGGCCCGCGCCAAAAAAGACATCAGCCAAGAGCAGTACGACGACTTTTACAAGCAAATCAGCCACGACTTTGAAGCGCCCCTGGCCCACACACACAACCGCGTGGAAGGCAGCACCGAATACACCCAGCTGCTCTACATCCCCGGCAAAGCGCCCATGGACTTGTACAACCGCGAAAAAACCGCGGGCATCAAGCTGTATGTGAAGCGCGTGTTCATCATGGACGACGCCGAAGCGCTCATGCCCAACTACCTGCGCTTTGTCAAAGGCGTGGTGGACTCGGCCGATTTGCCCCTGAACGTGAGCCGCGAACTGCTGCAAGAAAGCCGCGACGTCAAAGCCATCCGCGAAGGCTGCACCAAGCGCGTGCTGGGCATGCTTGAAGACCTGGCCAAGCACGACAAAGCGCCCGACGCCGCTGCCGACGGCGTGACCGACGTAGTGTCTGAAGAAGACAAAGCCCAGGTGGGCAAGTACAGCAAGTTTTATGCGGAGTTTGGCGCCGTGCTCAAAGAAGGCATGGGCGAGGACTATGTCAACAAAGATCGCATTGCCAAGCTGCTTCGCTTTGCGTCCACCAGCACCGACACGGTGAGCGTGTCTTTGGCCGACTACAAAGCGCGCATGAAAGAAGGCCAAGAGGCCATCTACTACATCACCGCTGACAACCTGGCCGCTGCCAAAAACAGCCCGCAGCTCGAAGTATTCAAGAAAAAAGGCATTGAAGTCTTGCTCATGACCGACCGCGTGGACGAGTGGGCGCTCAACTACCTGACCGACTTTGACGACACGCCCCTGCAAAGCGTGGCCAAAGGCGCGGTAGACCTGGGCAGCCTGCAAGACGAAGCCGAGAAAAAAGCCGCCGAAGAAGCTGCCGAGAGCATCAAGCCCCTGCTGGCCAAGCTCAAAGAAGCGCTCAAAGACCAGGCCGAAGACGTGCGCGTGACCACCCGCCTGGTAGACAGCCCCGCCTGCCTGGTGGTGCAAGACCACGGCATGAGCACACAGCTCGCGCGCATGCTCAAACAAGCCGGCCAGGCCGCGCCCGAAGTGAAACCGGTGCTAGAGATCAACGCCGACCACCCACTGGTCAAAAAGCTCGACGGCTCGGTGCACTTCAACGACCTGGCCCACATCCTGTTTGACCAAGCCCTGCTGGCCGAAGGCGGCCTGCCTGCCGACCCGGCGGCTTATGTGAAACGGGTGAATGCACTGCTGGTGTAGACGCTTTTTTTCTACGCTTTAAAAAGCCCCGCGGTTGTGAGACTGGCGGGGTTTATTCTTGAGTGGCTTGCGAATGGCTGGACTGGGCCGATCACGTAACAACGTTGGTCGTCTGCAGTCGCTCACCGATAAATACCTGCTACGAACACCTGGCGCCGACCATTCGGTTATCGATAATAGATCGATGACAAAAATCAAGTCCGAGAGGCATCACTGGTGGCCTGTATGTGTGTCTCGTCACTGGGCAGGGGACGATGGGAAGACCGGTTGGCTTAAACCCGATGGAAGCACGATACGAATCCCACCAGCCAGACTTGGCGTGATCGGAAATGGACACCACATCAAGCTGGGAGGTGCCCATCGCGATACCCCATGGGATCTGAGTTTCGAACGCGTGTTCGAAAAGGCGGACGATGCGTTTCCCGATCTAATTAGATGGCTTGAGCAGCTGGAACGGAGGCCTGTAGAAGGCGTTCTGGAACTACGGGAACGCTTCATCCCACATCAGCGGCGCTCAAGCCAGGGTTCTACCAGTTCATAAACAATTAGCGAACATTGCGCTCCAAACGCGGTTGCGAGGGGTGAAGCCGGCACAAGTGCGCCGTATTTGCCTAGCCACCCCTAAGCCTGCCAAACCCCAAACCCCGCCTCGCGCAAGCCAATGCCCAGTTCAATTTCCATATCCACGGCGGCTTGGTATTGCATGGGGTTGTAGGCCTCGTACAAATCGGGCAGCAGGCGCAGGCCAAAGCGCTGCACATAGGCATTGGCCTGGATGCCCGCTTTGTGTTTGTCAAAGCGAATGTCGGGGTCCAGCCCGGTCATGCCCACATACACACAGGGCTTGCCGTGGACATAGCCGGGGTTGCAGCGCACAAACTTGGGCTCCAGCAGCACGTCTTTCGATAGCTCGATGACATACACATGGTGGTGGCCGGAGGGTTTGGCGCTTTTGGGCATGGGCTGCACCTTAGCCGAAAGCCCGCCATCGCGGTGCCTAGAGGGGCGCTCCAACTACACCGGCGAGTGAGTGCGCAGCCAATCTTTCAACGCAGCATCAATGCGCGTCTGCCAGCCGTCTCCACCTGCTCGAAAGGCTTGGATCACATCCGGCGACAACCGGATGGTGGTGGACACTTTCGGTGGCGCTTTCTGAGGTCCACGCCCACGCAACTTGACTTGCAAGGTCACCGGCAAGCCGGAAAACTGCATGGCAGATTGGATGTCCTGAGCCGTCCACTCAGGGTTATCCAGGTCAATCAGTTCAGGATTGGGTTTCTTGCTCATATGTTTTTACCTCTCGCTTATTTGCCTTACGAAAACTGATGACCCGAATACCTTTCGCAGTTTCTGTGAACACCAACGCGTGTAGGCGCCCATCAAGA
>CANBQX010000149.1 GCA_947371775.1 Comamonadaceae bacterium | reverse complement strand
GGCGCGGTGCTGTTTGTCATCAACCTGCCGTTTTATGTGTTTGGCTGGCGCAGGCTGGGGCGCACCTTCACCATTAAGACCTTCGCGGCGGTGGCCTTGCTCAGTGTGTACGTGGAGTTGCTTCCGCGCTGGATCAGCTTTAGCCACCTCGACCCGGTGTTTGCTGCGGTGATGGCCGGTCTGTTGGCGGGCACCGGCATTTTGATTTTGATCCGCCATGGCGCCAGCCTGGGCGGTGTGACCATCAGCGCGATTTACCTGCAAAAAACACGCGGCTGGCGCGCGGGCAATGTGCAAATGGCCGTGGACCTGTTGATTCTGCTGGCCGCGTTTGCCACCACCGATCCGCACAAGGCGCTGCTCTCACTCCTGGGTGCGGTGGCGGTGAATGTAGTGATCGGCGTCAACCACCGCACCGACCGCTACTACGGGGTCTAAGCCCGCCGCCAACTCAAACGCCGTAGCGCGCGCGGTAAGCCTGCACCCGCACCAGGTGTTCGCCCATGGCGTTGCCGGTTTGGGTGCCCAAATAACCCAGCAAATCCGAGAGCTCGGCAATAGCGCAGACCTGCAATCCTTCATGGCTGCGCACGTACTGCACCGCGCTGTAGGCCACGTCTTTGGTGCTGCCATCAGCCTGCTTTTCGGTGGCCATTTCCTGGCGGTCCAAGGCGATGGCCACGGCATGCGGCGTGGCGCCAGCGGCCTTGATGAGCGCAATCGATTCGCGCGCGGCGGTACCGGCGCTCATCACATCGTCAATGATCAGCACGCGACCTTGCAGCGGTGCGCCCACCAGGCTGCCGCCTTCGCCATGGTCTTTGGCTTCTTTGCGGTTGTAGGCAAAGGGCACGTTTTTGCCCAGGCGCGCCAGCTCAATGGCCACCGCGGCGCCCAGCGGAATGCCCTTATAGGCGGGGCCGAAAATCATGTCGAATTCGATGCCGCTGGCCATCAGGCGCTGGGCATAAAATTGCGCCAGCCGCCCGAGTTTGGCTCCGTCGTCAAACAAGCCGGCGTTGAAAAAATACGGGCTTTGTCGACCGGCTTTGGTGGTGAATTCGCCAAAGCGCAATACACCGCACGCCACCGCAAACGCCACAAATTCCTGCGCCAAACCGGCGTCTGCGCCGGGCACGGAACCGGGCGCAGGGGATGGGGTGAGGGTGGCGTCAACCATGGGGAATTTCCTTGTTCAAATTAAGCAGCCTGAACCTCAACGGCATCCGCTCGGCCACCAGCAAAGGGCTGGAGCCTTGGCTTGCGCAACTGCAGCCGGATTGTATTTGCGTGCAAGAGGTCAAGGCCCAGGCCGACGACGTGGCAGGCAAGTTTGAAACGCTGGCGGACCTCAAAGGCTACTTTCATTTCGCCGAGAAAAAGGGCTACTCCGGCGTGGCGGTCTATACCCGCCACACGCCCAGTGACGTGGTGGTGGGCTACGGGTCTGGCGAGTTTGACTTAGAGGGCCGCTATGTGGAGCTGCGCTTTGACACGCCCAAGCGCAAACGCTCCATCATCAGCGCCTACTTCCCCAGTGGCTCGTCCGGCGAAGAGCGTCAGCAGGCCAAGTTCCGCTTCCTGGCCGAGTTTTATCCGCACCTGACCGCCCTGAAGGCCGAGCGCGAGTTTGTGCTGTGTGGTGACATCAACATCGCCCACCAGGAAATTGACCTGAAGAACTTCAAAGGCAACAAAAAGAACTCCGGCTTTTTGCCCGAAGAACGCGCCTGGATGACGCAGCTGCTCACGCAAGCGGGTTTGGTGGACGTCTACCGCCACCTGGAGCCCACCGCGACCGACGCCGCCTACACCTGGTGGAGCAACCGCGGCCAGGCCTACGCCAAGAACGTAGGCTGGCGCCTGGACTACCACCTGGCCACGCCGGCATTGGCTGCAGGCGCCAAGACCCACGCCATTTACAAAGACGTGAAGTTCTCCGACCACGCGCCCATCACCATCGATTACGCATGGGATTGAAAGTGCCAGTGAGCAGCGCCGCAGAGGCCATTGGGTGGCTGCAGGCCCAAGGCATACGCCGCGTCGAAGTGGTGTTTGCCGACCTGACCAGTGTGGCGCGCGGCAAGACCATGGATGTGGCCAGTTTTATCCAGGCACTGGGCGCCAGGCTGCCGACGCTGCTCTTGGGCCTGACGGTGACCGGCGGTGAGCCGCCGGATGTTTTTAAGTGCCTCTTTCCGCCCAGCTTTCCCGACATGGCCCTGCAGCCGGATTGGCGCACGCTGGTGCGCTGCCCGCTCTCGCGCGTACCCACCGCCACCGTCATCTGCGACGCACAGGCACGCTTTGTGGCTGCCGATGGCCATGCTGAGTACGAGGTGGCCGACCTGTCGCCACGCCAATTGCTGCAACGCACTTTGACGCGTTTGCACGCAGCGGGTTACCAGGCTTTGGTCGCGCCGGAGTTGGAGTTTTTTCTGGTGCATCCACAGCGGGATGCACAGGGCGGTTTGCAAGTCGCGCACGGCATGTCGGGTGCGGTGCCGCATATCGAGAGTTCGCACGACCTGTTCTCGGCCGAGACGGCGCAATCCTTTGCGCCCTTGTTTGACGAGCTGTGGGCCGCGTGCGCGCTGCAAGGGGTACCCATCAGCGGCTACGGCCATGAGGCATCCATCGGCCAGTACGAAGTGAACTTCCAACCCGCAGAACCGCTGGCGCAGGCGGACGCGGTGTTTCGCTTCAAGCGTCTGGTGCGCGAAATAGCACGCCGCCATGGCTGCCTGGCCACCTTCATGGCCAAGCCCTATTTGCACGAGCCCGGAACCGGCATGCACTGGCATGTGAGCCTGAGCGACAGTGAGGGCCGCAATGCCTTTAGCGATGCCGACGGCCAGGCCCACCCGCGGCTGGCGCACTTTATCGGCGGCTGGCAGGCCTCGGCCCAGGGTGCCATGGCGGTGCTGGCGCCGTATGCGCATTCCTACCTGCGCATTGCCCGCCCCGATGCCTCGCCTGCCAATGCCGATTGGGGCCACGACGACCGCAGCGTGGCGTTTCGGATTCCTGCGTCCAACGCCGCCAACCGGCGGGTGGAACACCGTTTGCCCGGGGGCGACGCCAACCCCTACTTGACGCTGGCGCTGATGCTGGGCACGGGGCTGATGGGTATGCGGGAGCAAATTTCGCCCAGCGCAGAGCGGGTCTTAGGCGCCGCCGTTACACCGCCCCTGCCGCGCGACCTGGAGCAAGCGCTGAGCGCCCTGGAGTCTTGCCCGCTGGCGGGCGAAGTGTTGGGCGCAGGCTTTGTGAATCTGTATGCCATGGTCAAGCGCCATGAGCTCACTGAGCAGGCGGCGGACGCCGACTTTGCGGTCAAGCACCTGCTCAGCCGCAGCTAAGGTGCAGTCAAGGCCCAGCTAAGGCGCAGTTAAGGCGCAAGGCGCCACTGCAGGTACCAAAAATACCCCACAGCGATCACCATCGCGATCGCCACCGACCACCACAGGCGGGTGATGCCGTCCGAGGGCTGGCCCTGTTTGAGTCCGGTCACCATGGCGCGGGGCAGGTTTTCGCGGTGCATCCAGCTCGCCAGCGCCACCCCGCAAAGGTGCACACCCACCAAAACCAGCATGCCGTTGGCAGCTGCTTCGTGGGCCTCGCCCAGCCACTCGCCTCCGATGTCGTTGTAGACCGCGTAGCCTGTGGCGGTGATGGCCGCGCCTGCCAGCAGCATGAGCACAATGGCCACGCCACCCAAGGGGTTGTGGCCTGTGAAATGCGCCGGGCGGCCAGCCACCATGTTCTTCACGTAATGCGCCAATTCCGATGGAGGGCGCACGAAACTGCCAAAGCGCGCATACCGCGTGCCCAGCACACCCCACACCAGGCGAAACGCAATCAAGCCGCCCAGGGTGTAGCCCAGGGTGACGTGCAGCAAACGCCAGCTTTCGCTCTCTGCCGTGAGGTAGGCGCCGGTAAAGCACGCGGCCAGCAGCCAATGGAAGACGCGAACCGGGGCGTCCCAGACGTGGATGGGGGTGGTGGGGCTTGTCATGTGCAACGGTGGTTGGTGGACGCAAATTTATTTGGGAATGCGCACCTGGTGCTCATTGAAGTCGCCATCGGCGGCATGGCCGTGGCAGGCACCGCAGTTAGACGCACTGCCCACCGACGCACGTTTGAACACACTGGCGCTCACTTCATCGTGCTGGCGGACAAACCAGCGCGACTTGCTGATGCGGTTGTCCGGCGCAGCGTCGCTGAAACGCCGACCCGTCCCTGCATGGGCGACCAGCCAGGTGCTGATGTGCTGGGTTGCCGTTGCATCCAAAGACGCATCCACGCCATAGTGCTTGGACAGGCCCGTCATGATGGCCTGCCAGGATGCAGCGGGCAGCATGCCAGCCGGGTAGGCGATGTGGCAGGCAGCGCACTCCGTTTTGTACAAGGGCAGCGGGGGCGCGCTGGAGCGCCCGTCTTCTGCATGGGCCGCGTTGGCCAAGGCCCATGCGCTTAGCACCAGAAGCAAACCGGTTCGCAGAGAAGCGGTGAAGGAGAAGTAGGTCATTGTTTACCTTGTTGTGCTCAGGGCTTGAGCGTCAGCAGCCAGGCAATCACGTCGGCTTTTTCAGCGGGGGAGCATTCGCGGCCGACCACGTCGTTGCAATTGCGGCGAAACCATTTCTCAGACTTGGCGGCGTCACTAAAACGGTCGGGGTTGGCCGCAGGCGCCATGGGCTTGATGGTTTTGCCGGTGCTGGCATGTTTGCCTTCTGCCGTGGGCTTGTCAGTGTGGCAGGACGCGCAGGCCCATTCATGCCCATGTTTGGATGTGAAAAA
>CANBQX010000148.1 GCA_947371775.1 Comamonadaceae bacterium | reverse complement strand
CGCAGCAGCACGGGTACACCGCGCGTGCAGTCCACGATGGTGGATTCAATGCCCAGACTGCACGGGCCGCCGTCTAACACCAACAGCGCCTCGCCCAACTCGCTTTGCACATGGGCCGCAGTAGTGGGGCTGACGCGGCCAAAACGATTCGCACTGGGCGCTGCAATGCCCCACACCGGGCTCTCCGCCCGCTGTCGCAGCGCATGCAAAAGTGCCTGGGCCACAGGGTGCGAGGGGCAGCGCAAGCCAATCGAGTCTTGGCCACCCGCAGCCGCAGCAGCCACCCCGTCGCGGCGCGGCAATATGAGCGTGAGTGCACCGGGCCACAACGCAGCCATCAGGGCCTGGGCAAAGTCGGGCACGTCTTGCGCAAAGTGCTGCACGCCCGACAGACCGGCATCCATATCGGCCACGTGCACGATGAGCGGGTGGTCCGCCGGGCGCCCCTTAGCCGCAAAGATGGCGGCCACCGCTGCGTCGTTGCTGGCGTCGGCGCCCAGACCGTACACCGTTTCGGTGGGCATGCCGACCAAGCCGCCGTTGGCGATGGTTTGCACCGCTTGCGTCAGCGCGCCAGGGTCTGCCGGAGAAAGAATCATGCGGTGGCGGCCGTCGTTAAAACGGCGCGATGCCCAAAATTTGCGCTGCTTGCAAGGCGGTTGCGCGCACTTGCTCTGCGGTGGCACCCGTCACGTTGAGGTGGCCCATCTTGCGACCGGGGCGCGCTTGCGTTTTGCCATAGAGGTGCAAATGCACGCCGGGCAGCGCCAGCACCGCTGCCCAATCGGGCACGCTGTCTGCGCCGCGCTGTCCCCACAAGTCGCCCAGCAGGTTGAGCATGGTGGCGGGGCTGTGCTGGCGCGGCTGCGTCAACGGCAGACCGGCCAAGGTGCGCACCTGCACATCAAACTGCGATTGGTCACAGGCGTTTTGCGTGTAGTGGCCACTGTTGTGCGGGCGGGGCGCAATTTCGTTGACCACCAGGCTGCCGTCCGCCAGCACAAAAAACTCTACGCAGAGCACGCCCACATAGTCCAGGCCCTGCGCCACGGCGCAGGCACCCGCCACAGCCTGCGCGGCCACGGCGGCGGGCACATTACCCTGAAAGACTTCGGTCACTGCCAAGATGCCCTCGCGGTGCAGATTGCGCTGCACCGGAAAATTCACCATCGCACCATCGCTGCCACGCGCCACGATGACCGAGCACTCCAGCGCCAGCGGCAGCATTTTTTCCAGCACGCATGGCACCTGGCCGAGCGCATTCCACGCAGAGGCGAGTGCCGCGCGGTCTTGCACCCGCACCTGGCCTTTGCCGTCGTAGCCCATGCGGGCGGTCTTCAAAATGCCGGGCAGCACATCGTCCGAAACACTCGCCACATCGGCCGCCGTGTGGATTTCGGCATAAGGCGCGCAGGCTACGCCGCAGCGGCCAAAGTGCGCTTTTTCTGCGGCGCGGTCTTGGGCAATGGCGACGGCAGACGCCGCCGGTGCCACACGCCGCAGCCCAGCCAAAGTGCGCAGGGCCTCTGCAGGCACGTTTTCAAACTCGGTGGTGATGGCGTCGCAACAATCTGCCAATCGGGACAGTCCTTCCGCATCGGTGTAAGCGGTTTGAATGTGGTGGTGGCTGACCAAACCAGCGGGGCTGGCCGCATCGGGGTCCAGCACCGCAGTGGCATAACCCATGGCCTGCGCCGCGTGAACAAACATGCGGCCCAACTGGCCACCGCCCATCACACCCAGTGTGGCCGCACGGCCGTCCATCAGGGTGCCGGGCAGCACGGGTTTCAGGATTTGATTCATAGACCAGCCGCACCTACGCCCAAGCGGGTGATGGGCAGCTCCATGGCGCGGGCAGCGGCGGTTTGTTCGGTGCGAAAGGCGTCGAGTTGGGCGCGCAGTGCCGCGTCACCACTGGCCAACATGGCCACGGCAAACAGCGCGGCGTTGGCCGCGCCTGCCGCGCCAATGGCAAAAGTGGCTACCGGCACACCCTTGGGCATTTGCACAATGCTGTAGAGCGAATCCACGCCCTGCAAATGCTTGCTGGCCACTGGCACACCCAGCACCGGCACCGTGGTTTTGGCGGCCAACATGCCAGGCAAATGGGCGGCCCCACCGGCACCGGCAATGATGGCGCGCAAGCCGCGTTGAGCGGCCGCTTCGGCATAGGTGTACATATCGTCGGGCATGCGATGGGCCGAAAGCACCTGCGCTTCGAAACCGATGCCAAACTGTTGGAGAATCTGTACCGCGTGTTGCAGGGTCTCCCAGTCGGAACTGGAGCCCATCACAACGCCGATTTGGATGGTGGTCATAGTGTTGAATGCGCCGGCCTGCGCCGCCGCCTTGGATAAAGCGGCTTGCAGGCCGCGAAGCTAGACCCGCAATTTTACTTTTACACCCCGAGTACCCGCAGATGATCGACGTCACCCTTGAAAACTTTGAAACCGAAGTCATTGCCGCCTCGCACCAGGTGCCGGTGCTGCTGGACTTTTGGGCGCCCTGGTGCGGCCCTTGCAAGGTGATTGGCCCGCTGCTGGAAAAGGTGGAGCTGGAATACGAGGGCGGCTTCAAGCTCGTCAAAATTGACTCCGACCAGGAGCAGCAGCTCTCCAAGGCCTTTGGCATTCGCAGCATTCCGACCTGCGTGCTGATGATTGGCGGCAAGCCGGTCGATGGCTTTATGGGCGCGGTACCTGAGGGACAGCTCAATAGCTTTTTGAACAAACACCTGCCAAGCCTTGAGGACATGGCGGCACAAGAGAACGCCGAAGACGCGCAAGCCCTGCTGGCCGCAGGCGACCCGCAAGCTGCGCTCAACAAGCTGCATGAGACGCTGACCATCGACCCCGGCAACGACGATGCGCGCTTTGACTACGTCAAGCTGCTGATCGAAACCAATGCGCTGGACGACGCCGCTGCCGCACTCGCGCCTGCACTGGCCGCGATTCCGCGCCAGTTGCGCTTTGAGGCGCTGGGCCAGTTTTTGGATGCCATCAACTTTGTCATGTCTGACCCGCGCGGCACCTGGGGCCCGGATCAGTTTGACACCCTGATTGCCGCCAACAAGCGCGACTTTGACACCCGCCTGGCCAAAGCGCGTGTGCTGATGGTGGGCGGCATGTGGACCGAGTCCATGGACGAGCTGCTGGAAATCATCATGCGCGACAAGACCTGGAACGACGCCGTGGCGCGCAAAACCTTTGTCGCCATCTTGGAGCTGCTCACACCACCCAAGCCCAAAGCGGGCAACGACATGGGCAAGGCCGCTGGCGGCATTGAGCTGCTGGGCAAAGCCGTGGTCAACGAAGACCCGCAAGCCCAGCTGGTGTCCGCCTACCGGCGCAAGCTGAGTATGGCGCTCAACTAGACCTCGGCGCCTCTTTTAGCGGCTGCCCAACCAGGCAGCGCCCACCACCAGCGCAGCAGCCACCACCACGTTCCTCTGCAGGGCTTGGCCGGTGGTGAGCAGCAGCATCACGGTCGACAAAATCGGCGTGGCAAAAGCCAACAGGCCAATGCGCCGTGTATCGCCCAGCTTGATGGCCGCGTCCCACAAAAAGAAGGCGCCACCCAGCGGCCCCAGGCCCAGGATGGCGATCAACACCAGGTCTTGCGTGCTGAGCGCCACGGCGGGCTCCAGCAGCGCATGGCACACCAAAGACAAAACGCCCGAGGCCGCAGCAAATCCACCCACCGCAGCGGTCGGAAACGCAGGCAAGCGGCGCGTGAGCAGCGAATAGCTGGCCCACACAAAGGCCGAGGCCAGTGCGATCACGTAGCCACTGTGAAACTCCACCCCGGCGGTTGAGTGGCCACCGCGCCCCAGGATGGCAATGGCCGCGCCGGTAAAACCAATCAAGGCCGCCACGATGTGCCGCCCGCGCAATTGCACATCTTTTAAAAACAAGGGTGCCATCACCACCATGCCCAGAGGCCACAGGTAGTTGATGAGGTTGGCCTCGACTGCAGGCGCGTTGCGCAGCGCGATGAACAGCAAAAAGTGAAACCCAAACAGGCCGTACACCCCCACCAACAGCGTGGGCAGCGGCACCTGCCAGCGGCTCAGACTAAAGCGCGCCAGCGGCAGTGAAATAAGGCTGCCCACCAGCAGGCCCAAGCCCGTCAACAAAAACGGCGGAATGTGCGCCAATTGCACGCCCAAGGGTGCCAACGTGCCCCACAGGGCAATGGCGGCCAGCGCCAGCAGGTCTGATTTCATGGGGAAGCGTTAGGTATTGCGCACACCAGCGCGTGGCCGTGGGGCCACAGAGTTTGATGCGCTTGCCTCTAAGCGTTCTGCCAACCAAACTTTAATCACCGACTGCCGGGTCACCCCCAGCTTGCTGGCTTCTCGGTCCAAGGACTCAACCATCCAGGTTGGAAAGTCCACATTCACCCGCTTTTGGTCTTGCATCACGCGCTTGGCTTTGGAGACATCCAACGAGGCCGTGATGTCCTGGCCTGCGTCAAACGCTTGGTCAAATTTTTTAGCTTTCATAAATTTCCACCTCTTCTGTGCGTGCACGGCGCACGGATATCAAACGGATATGGGTTCCACGATAGGTAATGACGGCGGACCAATGCTTTCCATCCATCCGTCCAATCATCAAAAAGCGCGGCTCGTCATCGGTCTTTGCGGGAATTTCCAGCAGCATCGGGTCATTCCAAAGCGCTTGCGCTTCGACAAAATCAATACCGTGCTTTTCACGGTTGGATTCGCTCTTGGCGGGGTCAAACTCGAAGGAGGGCATGGTATAGAAACTATACCTTATTTGCTGTTTCGGCCAATTTGCTTCACCACGTTGTGCCTGTTTTTGTAGAGGGCTA
>CANBQX010000147.1 GCA_947371775.1 Comamonadaceae bacterium | reverse complement strand
TGCTCATGGTGGATGGAGCGTGTGCTGAGCATGAATAGGACATGGTAATTGGCTTTCGATTGGGAAGCGGTTGATGATCAGTCCCTAATGTGGCGGGGTTCGTGTTTCATTTCTGTGCGTTGGTTCGCATAAATCGGCCCTATTTCAGTAACAAAGTGGGGCACCCAGGATGCGGCGCGCAGTGGCCCTGCCCGGACAGGGCGAACCTTGGCTGGGCTCGGCGGCGCGTTTCTACAATGCGTGCATGCCCCACCACTTCTTGCCTGCCGACGCTGCGCCTGTCGATTCAGCCGCAGCCAGCGCCCAAGCGTTCAGCACAGACTTCTCAGACGCCCCCCTGCTTGCCGCGCTGAACGCCGAGCAGCGCGCCGCCGTGACCCTGCCGCCGGAGCACGCACTCATATTGGCGGGCGCAGGATCCGGCAAAACCCGGGTACTGACCACCCGCATCGCCTGGCTGCTGCAAAACGGCTATGTCTCGCAAGGCGGAATTCTGGCGGTGACCTTTACCAACAAGGCTGCCAAAGAAATGGTGCTGCGCCTCTCGGCCATGCTGCCGGTCAATGCGCGCGGCATGTGGATTGGCACCTTCCACGGCCTGTGCAACCGTTTTTTGCGCGCCCATTTCAAAACCGCGGGCCTGCCGCAGGCCTTTCAGATTTTGGACACGCAAGACCAGCTCAGCGCGGTCAAACGCCTGTGCAAGCAGCTTGGCGTGGACGAGGAGCGCTTTGCGCCCAAGCAACTGGTGTGGTTTATTGCCAGCTGCAAAGAAGACGGCCTGCGCCCCCAGGCGGTGGAGATGCGCGACGCCGACACGCGCCGCAAAGTTGAGATTTACCAGCTGTATGAAGAGCAGTGCCAGCGCGAAGGCGTGGTGGACTTTGGCGAGCTCATGCTGCGCAGCTACGAGGTGCTGCGGGATCACGCCGATATTCGCACCCACTACCAGCGCCGCTTTCGCCACATCCTGATTGACGAGTTTCAAGATACCAACAAACTGCAATACGCCTGGATCAAGATGCTGGCCGGCGTGGGCATGGATGGCGACGGTGGTGGGCAAGGCGGCGCCGTGCTGGCGGTGGGAGACGACGACCAGAGCATTTACGCCTTTCGGGGCGCGCGCGTGGGCAATATGGCCGACTTTGTGCGCGAGTTTGGTGTGCAGCACCAGATCAAGCTGGAGCAAAACTACCGCAGCCACAGCAATATATTGGACAGCGCCAACGCGCTGATCAGCCACAACAGCCGCCGCTTGGGCAAGAACCTGCGCACCGACCAAGGGGCTGGCGAACCGGTGCGGGTGTATGAGGCACCGAGCGACTTTGAAGAAGCGCAGTGGATGGTGGACGAAATGCGCCATTTGCTGCGCACGCCCAGTGAACACCAGGGCGGCGACTGCTACCAGCGCAGCGAAATTGCGGTGCTGTACCGCTCCAACGCGCAGAGCCGGGTGATCGAAACCGCGCTCTTCAACGCCGGTTTGCCCTACCGCGTGTATGGCGGTTTGCGATTTTTTGAGCGGGCCGAGATCAAGCACGCGCTGGCCTATTTGCGCTTGCTGGCCAACCCGCACGACGACACCAGCTTTATGCGGGTGGTCAACTTTCCAGCGCGCGGCATTGGCGCGCGCAGCATTGAACATTTGCAAGACACGGCCAAAGCCTCGGGCTGCTCGTTTCACGACGCGGTGAGCGCGGTGCCCGGCAAAGCGGGCACGCTGCTGGGTGCATTTGTGGCCAAGATTGATGTGCTGCGGGAGCAAACCGCGACTTTGAGCTTGCGCGAAACCGTGGCGCTCACCCTGGAGCACAGCGGCTTGCTGGACCACTACCGCCTGGAGCGCGAGGGCGAAGACCGCATCGAAAACTTGGAAGAACTGGTCAACGCGGCCGAGAGCTTTGTGCGCCTGGAAGGCTTTGGCCGTGCGGCGGGCGAGGGGCAGGGCGATGCGCCTTTGAGCCAAAGCCCTGCCAGCCAAGGCTTGGACGCCAGCCTCGCAACCGAGCCGGAGTTTGGCGACACGGGCGAGACGCTGTCGCCCCTGGTGGCGTTTTTGACGCACGCGGCGCTGGAAGCGGGCGACAACATGGCGCAGGCCGGGCAGGACGCGATTCAGCTGATGACGGTGCATTCGGCCAAGGGCCTGGAGTTTGACTGCGTGTTCATCACTGGCATGGAAGAGGGCTTGTTCCCACACGAAAACTCGCTCAGCGACCGCGACGGGTTGGAAGAAGAGCGCCGCCTGATGTACGTGGCCATCACCCGCGCGCGCCAGCGCCTGTACCTGAGCCATTCGCAAACCCGCATGCTGCACGGACAGACCCGATACAACCTCAAAAGCCGCTTTTTTGATGAGCTGCCTGAGGAATGCCTCAAATTCCTCACCCCCAAGCGCCAGCCTGTGCGCGGCAGCTGGGGGCAGGGCACGTCGTCGTCCAGTTCCGGCAGTTTCGCCAGCGTGACGCCCAGCCTCAGTTCCGCACCCATCGAGCGCAAAGAGCCGTCTGCCCAAGGCCTGAAGGTGGGCATGAAGGTGTTCCACAACAAGTTTGGCGAAGGCACGGTGCTCACGCTCGAAGGTGCGGGTGACGACGCCCGTGCCCAAATCAATTTCCCACGACACGGCACCAAATGGTTGGCGCTGAGCGTGGCCAAGCTCACTCCCGTCTGAGTACCATTCCCGCAAGATGCCCAACACAGAAACCTCTCACGCCGAGCCCGGCACTCCCTGGCAGCAAGACGCCAGCGTCATCGGGCTGGTCGGTCTGGCGCATGCCAGTTCGCATTTCGGGCATTTGATTTTGCCGCTGCTCTTTCCGGTGTTCATCAAGGAATTCGGCTTCAGCTACTCCGAGCTCGGTTTGCTGATGACGGTGTTCTTTGCCATCTCTGGCGTGGGTCAGGCGTCTTCCGGGTTTTTGGTGGACAAGGTGGGCGCGCGGCCGCTGCTGTTTGTGTCCCTGGGCATGTTTGGTACGGCCTGCTTGCTGGCGTCCGTGGCGCACAGTTACATCGCCTTGGTGGGCGTGGCGGCCTTGGCCGGTGCGGCCAATGCGCCGTTTCACCCCATCGACTTCACCATCCTGAACCAGCGGGTGTCCAGCCCGCGCTTGGGCTATGCCTTCAGTGCGCACGGCCTCACCGGCAATTTGGGCTGGGCCGCTGCGCCGGTGTTTTTTGCCGGCTTGGGTGCCTTGCTGGGTTGGCGCCAGGCCTATGTGGCTGCGGCGCTGATGTACGCCCTGGTTCTGGGGCTGTTGATGCTAAAGCGCACGCACTTAAAGACCATCGTGGTCGCGCGCAACCCGCAGACCGACGCGGGCCACTCCATGGCGTTCATGAAGCTGCCGGTGGTGTGGTGGTGCTTTGGTTTCTTCTTTTTGTCGACGATGACCTTGGCCGTGGTGCAGGGTTTTGCTGTGTCCATTCTCAAAGCCATGCATGGCGTGAGTTTTGAGGCGGCGACCTACACGATTACCGGCTACATGTTGGCAGGGGCCGTCGGGGTTTTTGTAGGGGGCTTTGTGGCGACCCGCCCGGTGCAGAGTGATCGTGTGGTCGCTTCGGCCATGGCCATGGGTGCCGTGCTGCTGGCCTTGTGCGGTACCGGATGGCTTTCAGCGACGGCGACCATGGTGGTGCTTGCCGCCACCGGTTTTGCCGTGGGCATCGGCGGGCCCTCGCGCGACATGATGATCAAAAAGGCCACCCCCCAAGGTGCGACAGGCCGTGTGTATGGCTTGGTGTATTCGGGACTTGATACCGGGTTTGCGCTGTCGCCCATCGTGTTTGGCGCGTTCATGGACCGCGGCTGGTATGGCGCCACACTGCTGGGCGCTGCGGCCTTGCTGCTGCTCAGCGTGGGCGCAGCCCTGGGTGTGGGCAAGCGCACGGTGCGCACCGCCGCCTGATTTGATTGGTATAAGAAGCCACACCGCCATGCCCCACCGCCACCACAGCGCCCCCGCGCATTTGCTCACACCGGCCATGCGCAGCGTGCTCGAACGCATCGCCCGTGCGGGCCATGTGCCCATGCATGCCTTAACGCCACCGCTGGCACGAATGGCCTATGCGGCAGGTGCGGGTGTGCTGGACCTTCCTGCACCTCCATTGCAACGGGTAGAGGACCACCACGTGACGACGCGTGATGGCGCTCAGCTCCTGGCCCGACTCTATGCACCGAGCACTGAAAAATTGCCGGTGCTCCTGTACTTTCACGGTGGTGGCTTCACCATCGGCAGCGTGCAGACCCACGACGTGCTGTGCCGCACCCTCAGCCATTTGGCGCACTGCGCCGTGGTGTCGGTGGACTACCGCCTTGCCCCCGAGCACCGTTTTCCTACGGCCTTTGAGGACGCATGGGATGCGCTCAAGTGGCTGCTGGATAGCGGTGCGCGCCTGGGTGTCGATAGCAGCCGCGTGGCGGTGGGCGGCGACAGTGCGGGGGGAACCTTGGCTGCGGCCTGCGCTATCGCTGCGCGCGATGCTGGCATTGCGCTGGCATTGCAGCTGCTGTTTTATCCCGGTACCTGCGGCCACCAGGATACCGACTCGCACCGGCGATTTGCCAAAGGCTTCGTCTTGGAAGAAGCCCATATCCAGTATTTTTTCGAGAACTATTTGCGCCAAGCCACCGACCGCGAAGACTGGCGTTTTGCCCCCTTGGATGGATGGGGCGAGCACGGTGAACCCGTCGACCTGGCGGGTGTAGCGCCCGCCTGGCTGGGCCTGGCCGAGTGCGATCCTTTGGTCGATGAAGGCGTGTTGTACGCCGACCGCCTGCGCCTGAGTGGCGTGGTGGTGGACTTGGAGATTTACCGCGGCGTGGTGCATGAGTTCATCAAAATGGGCCGCGCGATCCCTGAGGCCCTGCAAGCCCATGCCGATGCCGCGCGG
>CANBQX010000146.1 GCA_947371775.1 Comamonadaceae bacterium | reverse complement strand
ATGGCCAAGGCCTTGCTGGAATGGGAAACGATCGACAGCGACCAGTTGGACGACATCATGGCTGGCAAGGACCCCCGTCCGCCCAAAGACTGGTCGCCCCGCGTGCCCAGTGCAGGTTCTGGTGATGGCGGCGCGCCTACTGCCACCGTCACCCCCGAGCCCTCTGCAACAGCGGCGTAATCCCGCAAAGAGGCACCCCTTGTGGTGCCTCTCTTTATTCAACAGGGCCACACCATGCCCCACTGGCAAACCAGCCGCACCCGTATTGATCTCGCGCGCCCGCAGGTCATGGGCATCGTCAATATCACGCCCGATTCGTTTTCGGACGGTGGCCGGCACGGCAGCACGCGTGAGGCCTTGCTCCATTGCGAGACCTTGATCCGTGACGGCGCCGACATTCTGGACTTGGGCGCCGAATCCACCCGGCCCGGCGCACAGCCCTTGTCACAGGAGCACGAACTGCAACGCCTGCTTCCGGTGTTGCAGCACGCAGTGACTTTGGGCGTGCCGGTATCGGTCGATACCTACAAGCCCGCGGTGATGCAGGCGGCGCTGGACGCGGGGGCGGACATCATCAACGATGTGTGGGCTCTGCGTTGGTCCGACCCGGTCGATGGCCTGAGCGCGGCAGCAGTCATTGCCCGGCACCCTGGCTGCGGCGTGTGCCTCATGCACATGCATGGCAATCCGCTCACCATGCAAGTTGCGCCTATGCAAGGACGCATTGTGGAAGCTGTGCGCGACTTCTTGCGCGATGCGGCCCAAGCCTTGGTGGCGCAGGGCGTGGACAAGGCGCGCATTTGCATCGATCCCGGTATTGGTTTTGGGAAAACCGTAGAGCAAAATTTCAGCTTGTTGGCGCAGCAAAGCCACTTGGTGGACACCGGCTTTGCCGTGCTGGCTGGCTGGTCCCGCAAATCGTCGCTCGGTGCGGTCACAGGGGCTGCAACGGACGACCGTGTGGTGGCCAGTGCAGTTGCAGCCGCACTGGCCGTGCAGAACGGCGCACACATCGTTCGGGTGCATGATGTGCGAGAGACGGTGCAGGCCTTGCGGGTGGTTTCGGCCATGCAGACTTCAGCGTAAAGAACAAGGAAAACAGTGGTATGAAACGCGAATATTTTGGTACCGATGGCATTCGGGGCACCGTGGGCCAGGCGCCCATCACTCCCGACTTTGTGCTGCGGCTGGCCCATTCGGTAGGGCAGGTGTTGCGAAAAAGCGAAGCACGCCCCGTCGTGCTGATCGGTAAGGACACGCGCATTTCCGGCTACATGCTCGAGAGCGCGCTGGAGAGTGGCTTCAACTCGGCGGGCGTGGACGTGGTGTTACTCGGGCCCTTGCCGACGCCCGGTGTGGCCTATTTGACGCGCGCGCAGCGGGCCTCCCTGGGTGTGGTGATCAGCGCAAGCCACAATGCCTTCGAAGACAACGGCATCAAGTTCTTCAGTGCCCAGGGCACCAAGTTGCCGGATGCCTGGGAATTGGAGGTCGAAGCCGCTTTGCGCACACCGCCGCAGTGGGTGCAATCCGCCGCCCTGGGCAAGACGCGCCGCTTGGACGATGCGGCTGGACGTTATATCGAGTTTTGCAAAAGCACTTTTGCCTACGACCTGACGCTCAAGGGCTTGAAAATTGTGGTGGATGGCGCCCACGGCGCGGCCTACCACATTGCGCCCAAGGTGTTTCATGAGCTGGGCGCGGAAGTCATTGCCATCGGCTGTGCGCCCGACGGCCTCAATATCAACCATCTGGTCGGTGCCACCCATCCGCAGGCGCTGGTAGCCGCTGTCAAAGAGCACAAGGCCGATTTCGGTGTCGCGCTCGATGGCGACGCCGACCGCTTGCAAATGGTCGATGCGCAAGGGCGTCTGTTCAATGGCGACGAATTGCTCTACTTGATGGCCAGCGACCGATTGCAGCGTGGCGAGGTTTTGCCCGGTGTGGTCGGCACCCTCATGACCAATATGGCCGTCGAGTTGGCGCTCAAAGCGCGGGGTGTCGAGGTGGTGCGCGCCAAAGTGGGTGACCGTTACGTGTTGGAGGCCCTGCATGAACGCGACTGGATTTTGGGCGGCGAAGGCTCGGGCCACCTGTTGGCGCTGGACAAGCACACGACGGGCGACGGTTTGATCTCCGCGCTGCAGGTGCTGCAAACCTGTGTGCGCGCCGGCAAGACCATGGCCGAACTCCTGAGCGATGTGACGCTCTTCCCGCAAACCTTGCTCAATGTGCGCCTGCGTCCCGGCGCCGATTGGCAGTCCAACGCGGCGCTGCATGCGCAAACCAAGGCGGTGGAGCAAGAGCTGGGGCAAAGCGGACGGGTGTTGATTCGCGCCAGCGGGACCGAGCCCCTGGTGCGCGTGATGGTCGAGGCGCGCGACCCCGCGCAGGCTCTGCGCTGTGCACAAAGCATTGCCGACACCTTGCAATGAGGGCGCCGAAGATACATGTGTGCCGGGCGGACTACGCCCATGCGCACCATGCCCAGGTTTTGGTGCAACTGCTTGACGCTTACGCCCGCGACCCCATGGGCGGCGGTGAGCCACTGAGCGACTTTGCCAAGGCCAACCTGGTCCAATGTCTGGCGGCGCGGCCTGCAGCCTTCAGCGTGCTTGCCTTCGAAGATGCCAGTGAACAGCGCCCCATGGGCCTGATCAACTGCATCGAAGGTTTCTCCACCTTTGCCTGCCAGCCCTTGGTCAATGTGCACGACGTGGTGGTGCTGTCCGACTACCGAGGGCAGCGGGTGGCTGAGGCCATGTTTGCGATGGTGCACGAGCTGGCTGTGGCGCGGGGTGCCTGCAAGTTGACGCTCGAAGTGCTGTCCGGCAACGCCAGCGCGATCCGTCTTTACCAGCGACTGGGTTTTGCGCAATACCAGCTGGACCCTGCGGCAGGCCAGGCGCAATTTATGCAGAAGTGGCTGGGCTGAGGTCGCTACGAAGGCAGCGCAAACATGCTGCGTACTTTGTAAGAAACAAAAAAAAGCCATCCGTGAGGATGGCTTTGAACTTTGGAGAACAGTAACGTTTTCCAGCCAGCCCCAAAAGTTGGGCGCTGACCGGGCGGTCGTCCACCGCCGTGCTGTCAGAACGAGTAGCGAAGGCCGAATGTGGTGGCCGACACGGTTACGCCGTAGCCTGATGCTGCTGGGAAATTATCTGCATTGCCACCAGCATAAGAACCCTTGGCATTGGTGCCGTTGGTGAGTTGGGTATATCCAGCATACAACGCCGTTTGTTTGTCCAGGTTGTAAAGCGCTTCGATGGACGTTTCGTTCACACCGTCAGCGGCACCTGACTTGGATTCGCTGGCCTGTGCGTAGGCCAGTTTGAAGATCCAAGGACCTTCGGTGTAATTGACGGTGCCCATGGCATTGTTGGTGCGTCGAGCATTCGTTGCTGACGCAGCTTGGTTGTCAAGCGTGGTGAACGCCAAGCCAGCACTAAGATTGCCCATGACGGCGCCCATGGTGACTTTGGTGGCGCTCATGGCATACAAAGCAGTGCCCGACAATGACTTCTGCTGGGTAGCGGCGCCGAAGTTATAGGTGCCGTTGTTCCACTCAGCCGACAGGCTGTAGGTGGGTGCATTGGATGTCGCTGTTTGGCCTTCATCAGGAGAATACAAAGCCTTGATGACTACATCCGAAAACTTTGGGCTCACGTACACCAGGCTGTTGGCTTGGCGGGTGTGCGCATTGCCAAAAATGGTAGCGGCTGCTCCGCCATTCGGCGCGTTAATGCCAGTGACGCTTGCTTTGCCGTGCAAGATGATTTCCAAGGCGTCACCTTCGCCACCCAGCGTATTCACCAAACCACCGGCGTTCAGGGATTTGAAAGGTGTGTCATAGGTGCCCGCCATGAACGTGCCCATCGAGGCGCTTTTCAGTCCGATGAAGCTATTGCGCGCGCCCAATACACCCGTGGTTTGATTTGTGTTTTGAGCTTTCGCATCGTCAGGCGACACCGCTGTTTCCAATTGGAAAATTCCAGACAGGTCGCTGCTGACGCTGCGCTCGCCTTTAATGCCAAACTTCGATGTGTAGTTTTGCAGCATGGTTCTGGTCAAAGCGCCGTCGTTAGTGCTCTCAATGCCCAGGTCGAAAGTGCCGTACAAAGTCACAGAAGGCGCGGTTTGCGCGAATGCGCCGGAGGCCAGGGTCATACCTGCGGCGATAGCCAACAGGGATTTGCGTGCGGTAAAGGTCATGGTCAGTCTTTCTAAGGGTTACAACTAATTGCCAAAATCCAATAAAACAATGTTTTTATTGAATCGACAGCACGAGTGTTGAATTTCCTTGTGACATCTCCATGAATTTTTCGTGAAGCTTTCACAGTGTGGCGGCAATGAAACGGCCGGCTTCGCTGATTTGCGGGATTCATCACCACGTCACATTTGCCTTGAAGCAATGTGGCTTGGAGTCTGCGTCTGTTTCAGTCGCGGTCTTTGCTGAACACGATCCAGGCCGCAATGGCAGTAAAGCTGACGATGATGGCCACCACAATCCAAAAGCCATGCGCGTGATCGGCCAATGGGATGCCACCCACGTTCATGCCCAAGAGGCCGGCAATGATGTTGATGGGCAAAGCCAGCACGGTCACGATCGTCAGCACGAACAGGCTGCGGTTGTTGGCCTCGGCCACGCGCCCTGCAATTTCTTCTTGCAGCAGCTTGATGCGCTCTTGCAGCGCAGCCATATCGCTGAGGGCGACGTTGAACTCCTCAGAAGACTGGTGCAAGTCTTCAATGTCGGCTTCGTTGATCCAGGGCGGTGGCTTTTTGAGCAGGCGAAACAGCGCCGCAGGCTCGGGTGCTAAGAGCCGTTGCAAGCGCACCAGCAAGCGGCGTGAGACACCCAGGTCGGCGCGCTTGCTCTCCAGCCGCCCGGCCAGCAGTTTGTCTTCGATGG
>CANBQX010000145.1 GCA_947371775.1 Comamonadaceae bacterium | reverse complement strand
CGCAATATGACGATTGCCCCCGGCATTTTTGGCACGCCCATGATGTTTGGCATGCCCCAAGAAGTGCAAGACTCACTGGCCGCCAGCGTGCCCTTCCCTTCGCGCTTGGGCACGCCCCAGGACTACGCCAAATTGGCCCAGCACATTTTTGAGAACGACATGCTCAACGGCGAAGTCATTCGCCTGGACGGCGCCATCCGCCTGGCACCCCGCTAAGCGCTCAGGCGGCAAAGCCATCATCGGCGGCGATCACCGCGCCGTTGATGAAGTGGCTTTGGTCTGAGCACAACATCACCAGCAGCGCATCCAGGTCTTGTGGGTGACCGATGCGTTTGCGCGGCAGCATTTGCACCAGTTTTTTGCCACCTTCGGTCTCCCAGTGTGCATGGTTGATTTCGGTGTCGATGTAACCGGGGCAAATCGCATTCACGTTGATGCCAAATTTACCCCACTCCACCGCCATGGCCTTGGTCATGTGAATGACTGCGGCCTTGCTCATGCAATACACACCGATTTGCGGCAGCACGCGCAAGCCCGCCATCGACGCAATATTCACAATGCGTCCGCCGGTAAAACCACCAGGCGCCGTCCCCCGCGCACGGGCCAGCATGCGCTTGCCGACCTCTTGCGCCACAAAAAAGGCGCCCTTGGTGTTGGTGTCAAACACATAGTCGTAGTCTTCGGGCGTCACATCCTGCAAACGCTGGGTGGTGCTCACGCCAGAGTTGTTGACCAGAATGTCGATAGGGCCCACTTCGGTTTCGGCACGGGCCACGGCGGCCTTGATGGAGGCTATATCGGTCACATCCAGGTCCACGGTGTGGGCGCTGCCGCCCTCGCCTTCAATCTCCGCCCGCAAGTCCTTGAGCTTGTCCTGCCTGCGACTGGCCAGCACCACCGCCGCGCCTGCGCGGGCCAAGGTCTTGGCAAACTGAGCCCCCAGGCCGCCACTGGCCCCGGTAACAAAGGCGACGCGACCGGAAAGATCCAACTGATAGGCCATGGGTTTATCTCCAATAAGTAAATACAAATACCTGAATTGGGTCTCTGTGCGACCGAATAAAATGTTCGATCATTATCTAGCGAGAGCTTCATGACCCACCAAGAAATCCTGGCCCAGTTCGGTCCCCGTGAATCCATGGAATACGACGTCGTCATCGTCGGCGGCGGCCCTGGTGGTCTGTCCACAGCCATCCGCATCAAGCAGCTCGCTGCCGAGACGGGCAAAGAGGTGTCGGTGGTGGTGCTTGAAAAAGGATCGGAGCCTGGAGCGCACATTTTGTCGGGCGCAATCATGGACCCCAAGGCCTTGACCGAGCTGATTCCCGATTGGAAAGAACGCGGCGCACCGTTGAACCAGCCCGTGACCGACGACGCCTATGTGTTCTTGGGTGAAAAATCCGGCTTTCGGGTGCCCAATATGGTCTTGCCGCCGTTTGCGGACAACCATGGCAACTACATCGTCAGCCTGGGTGCAGTCACCAAATGGCTGGCAGAGCAGGCCGAAGCCTTGGGCGTGGAGATCTTCCCCGGCTTCACCGGCGCAGAAATTTTGTACACCGAAGACGGCGCCGTCAAAGGTGTGGCCACCGGCAACATGGGCATCAGCAAAGAGGGTGAGCCCATGGACACTTTCCAGCTGGGCATGGAGTTGCTGGGCAAGTACACCGTGTTTGCCGAAGGCGCGCGCGGTCACCTGGGCAAGCAGCTGATTGCCAAGTACCACCTGGACGAAGGGCGCGATCCACAAAGCTTTGGCATCGGCATTAAAGAGCTGTGGGAAATCGACCCCAGCCGCCACCAGCCCGGCTTTGTGATGCACACCGCGGGCTGGCCCATGGCCTCAGACACCTACGGAGGCGCATTTTTGTACCACCTGGAAGGCAATAAAGTCGCGCTCGGTTTCGTGACCGGCCTGGGCTATACCAACCCCTACCTCAGCCCCTTCGAAGAGCTGCAGCGCTGGAAGACCCATCCCAACGTGCGCTACTACTTTGAAAACGACAAGGGTGAGATCACCGCGAAACGACTGTCGTATGGCGCGCGCGCCATCAATGCCAGCGGCATCAACTCCTTGCCTAAAACCGTGTTCCCCGGTGGCGCCTTGGTAGGCTGCAACGCGGGCTACCTGAACGTGGGTCGTATCAAGGGCAGCCACGCCGCCATCAAAACCGGTATGCAGGCGGGCGAAGCAGCGTTTGAGGCCGTCACAGCAGGTCGCCAGCACGACGAGCTGAGCGCCTACCCTGAGGCGTTTGAGAAGAGCTGGTTGCACACCGAGCTCAACAAAGACCGCAACTTCAAAAACTGGTTCAAGCACGGCCTGACGGTGGCCACCCTGATGAACGGCTTTGAGCAATTTGTGCTGCGCGGCCACATTCCCTGGACGCTGCGCCGCGACAAGCCCGACCACGCCTACCTCAAGCCCGCTGCTCAGTGCAAGCCGATTGACTACCCCAAGCCCGACGGCAAGCTCACCTTTGACCGCCTGAGCAGCGTGTTCATCAGCAACACCAACCACGAAGAAAACCAGCCGGCCCACCTGACGCTCAAAGACGCATCGGTGCCCGTCAACATCAACCTGGCGACCTATGCCGGACCGGAGTCGCGCTACTGCCCGGCGGGCGTGTATGAATACGTCAAGAACGACGACAACACCGACCGCCTGCAAATCAATGCGCAAAACTGCGTGCATTGCAAAACCTGCGATATCAAAGACCCGACCCAAAACATCATTTGGGTCACGCCCGAAGGTGGCGGCGGTCCGAATTACGCCGGCATGTAAGACCCGCCATGAAAAAATACAGCGAAGAGCATGTCTGGGTGGCGCGTGACGGCGATGCCGCCGACACCGCAACCGTCGGTATCACCATCCACGCCCAGGAGGTGCTGGGTGACGTGGTGTTTGTCGAACTCCCGGAGATCGGGGCGTCTTTCACCGCCGGTGAAAAAGCCGGCCTGGTCGAGTCGGTCAAGGCCGCAGCCGATGTGTTCACGCCCGTGAGCGGCACGGTGGTCGAAGTCAATGAAGCCTTGCGAGCCGACCCCAGTCTGGCCAACACCGACCCCTTGGGCAGCGGTTGGTTTTTCAAGCTGCAATTGGCCAGCTCCGCCGAATTGGATGCCTTGATGGATGAGCTCGCTTACGCGGGCTTTGCCAACTGAACCCCTCGGCCGATACTCCCGCTGTGTCCGCCCCCCTGCGGATATGGAGCGTCATTCCGCCGATGACGCAGCTCAACACGCCCTACCCGTCCACGGCCTACCTGACTGGCTTTTTGCGCGCGCAGGGCGAAGACGCGGTCCAAACCGACTTGGCGCTGGCACTGGTGCTGGCCCTGCTAAGCCCCGACGGTTTGGCCCGGGTGCGGGCGCAGGCCTCGGCACTGCCGCAGGCGCGACGCAGCGCCAGCGTTCACTGCTTTTTGGACCAGTTTGACGACTACCACGCCACCATTGGCCCCGCGATTGCGTTTTTGCAGGGGCGTGACTCCACGCTCAGCCACCGCATTGCCGGGCGTGGCTTCTTGCCCGAAGGCCCGCGCTTTGCGGCCTTGGATGTGTATGGCGATGCCGAGGCTGCCGACCCCCTGGCCTGGGCCTTTGGCGCCCTTGGCCAGCAAGACCGTGCCAAGCACCTGGCCACGCTGTACCTGAATGATCTGGCCGATGTGCTGCGAGATGCCATCGACCCTCGCTTTGAATTTGTGCGCTACGGCGAAAGCCTGGCGGGCAGCCAGCCCAGCTTCGAACCGCTGGCCCAGGCGCTGGTTGCAGCCCCCAATCTCATGGACAACGTCCTCGCAGACCTGACGCTGCAGGCCGTGGCCGAGCACCAGCCGCAGTTGCTGCTGCTCTCCGTGCCCTTTCCGGGTGCCATGTATGGCGCTTTGCGCATTGCCCAAACCGTGCGCAAGCACCATCCCCAGATCCGCATCGCGCTGGGCGGGGGCTATGTGAACACGGAGCTGCGCGAGCTCAGCGACCCGCGTCTTTTTGACTATGTGGACTTCATCACGCTGGACGCGGGCGAGCGACCGCTGTTGGCGCTGTTAGAGCACGTGCGCGGCAAACGTTCCCAAAGCCGTCTGGTGCGCACCTTTGTGCGCGACAGCACCCATGGCGCTGTGAAGTACTGCAACTGGACTGAGCCCGATGTGCCGTTTGAAGACGTGGGCACGCCCACCTGGGACGGCTTGCCGCTCAAGAGCTACCTCTCGCTCTTGGACATGCTCAACCCCATGCACCGGATGTGGAGCGATGGCCGTTGGAACAAGCTCACCGTGGCGCAAGGTTGTTACTGGAAAAAGTGCAGCTTTTGCGATGTGAGTCTGGATTACATCTCGCGCTACGAGACCGCCTCGGCCGCCACACTGGTAGACCGCATGGAGGCCATCGTGGCCGAGACGGGCCAAACCGGTTTTCATTTCGTCGACGAGGCGGCACCGCCCAAGATGCTCAAAGCACTGGCGCAGGAAATTTTGCGACGCAAGCTGCAGGTGTCCTGGTGGGGCAATATCCGCTTTGAGAAAAGCTTCACACCCGAACTGGCAGAGCTCTTGGCACAAAGTGGCTGCATCGCCATGTCGGGCGGGCTCGAAGTCGCGTCCGACCGCCTGCTGGAATTGATGAAAAAAGGGGTGTCGGTGGCGCAAGTGGCGCGAGTCACCAAAGGTTTCTCAGACGCCGGCATTTTGGTGCACGCCTACCTCATGTACGGTTTTCCCAGCCAGACGGTGCAAGACACGGTAGATGCGCTGGAGTACGTGCGCCAACTGTTTGAGGCCGGGTGCATTCAAAGCGGCTTCTTTCACCGCTTTACCTGCACGGTGCACTCCCCCGTGGGCAAGGATCCTGCCGCCTATGGCATCACCCTGGCAACGCTGCCGCCGGTGACCTTTGCGAAAAACGACATTGGCTTCACCGACCCCACGGGCGTCGATCACGACCTGCTGGGGCGTGGCCTGAAAAAAGCCATTTACAACTTCATGCACGGCCTGGCGCTGGAAAACGA
>CANBQX010000144.1 GCA_947371775.1 Comamonadaceae bacterium | reverse complement strand
ATATTGCAATGGTCGCCACCCGTTGCGTTGGACGAAGGTCTTCGTCGCGCATTCAACCGGTCAAACGCATGATCAAGCGGGGCTTCGACTTAGTCGCGGCGCTTTTTGCCGGCCTGGTACTGTTGCTACCCTTGCTCATCGTGGCTGTCATGGTGCGGCTGACTTCCGAGGGGCCCGTTTTGTACTGGTCTGACCGAGTGGGTAAGAAAAATAGAATTTTCAAAATGCCCAAATTCCGCAGTATGCGCGTTGGCACACCGACGGTAGCTACTCACTTGCTCGAGAACCCTGAGTGCGCGCTGACTCCCATTGGTTCTTTTCTGCGCAAAACCAGTTTGGACGAAATTCCCCAGTTATGGAGTATTTTCAAGGGAGATATGAGTTTGGTAGGGCCGCGTCCAGCCTTGTTCAACCAATTTGACTTGATCGAACTGCGCACGCAATATGGGGTTCATGAATTAGTCCCAGGGCTCACAGGTTGGGCGCAAGTCAATGGGCGCGACAGCATTTCCATCCCTGAAAAAGTCGCATTGGACCTGGAATATTTGCAAAAACAATCGTTATGGTTTGATCTTTACATACTGTGGCGTACCTTGATACGGGTAACCGGCCGCGACGACGTATCGCACTAATACGATTTAGTACTACAATTCAGTGTTGAGTTATTTTTAGTGGAGATTTTTATATGAGCAACCTGTTAGATATCCAATCCCAAATCGAAAAGCTGCAAAAGCAGGCCAACGAGATCAAGGCCAAAGATTTTCACGCCACAGTGAAAGAAATCCAGAGCAAGATGCAAGCTTTTGGCATTACGGTGAAAGACCTGCAGTCGCCCAAAGCGGGCAAAGCGGGTAAAGCAGGGCGTCCTGCCAAGGTGAAAACTGGCGCGACCAAAGCTCCTAAGGCTGCGCGCAAGACCGGCACCCCCGTGGCTGCCAAGTTCCGCGGCCCCAATGGTGAGAGCTGGTCTGGCCGTGGCCTGATGCCCAAATGGCTGTCGGCCTTGGTGGCTCAAGGTCAAAGCAAAGAGTCCTTTGCAGTAAAGCCCGAGTAACGTCCGACCCGTTCGCTCCGGTCCCGGGCCGCCTGACTGCGCACTGATTTGCGCTCAGGCGGTTTTTTTGTTGGAGCCTGGTATATATGAAATTTGACATCCTGGCGTGGTCCCGCAGTCGCAAGCGTTTGACCGTGATGGTCAGCGATGTCCTACTTTCATTGCTGGCAACCTGGATTGCTTTTTCTCTGCGTCTCGATACTCTGCATGTGCCTACCCTTATTCAGGCGCGCATTTATTTGATTGCACCGCTGATCGCGATTCCTATTTTCGCGCGTACAGGTTTGTACCGCGCCATTTTTCGCTATACGGGTCAAGCTGCACTGGATGCAACGGCCAAGGCCATCTTTTTTTATGCCGTGCTTCTGTCGATTTTGTTGATGTTCACCCAATGGGAAATGGTTCCCCGCAGTTTGGGAATACTGCAGCCCTTGGTGTTTTTGATATTGGTCGGTGCGAGTCGCGCGTTTGCCCGATTTTGGTTGGCAGGTCTCGAGGGGAGCGATGGAGGCGAAGGCAACAAACGCCTCTTGATATTCGGCGCTGGAACAGCGGGTGTGCAGACTGCGGTCGCCATGGCAGTGTCCCGACAATTTAAATTGGTCGGCTTTGTCGATGACGATCCGACGAAAGTAGGACGAAGTATCAACGGCGTCATGGTCAGTTCTGCATTGGAGATTGAGCGTCGGGTCAAGGACGAAAAAATCACCGATGTATTACTGGCCATGCCCAATGCCTCGCGTCAACGGCGCTTGTCCATTGTTCAGTTACTCAACGGCTTGCCAGTCCACGTTCGCACCTTGCCCAGTTTGGCAGACCTGGCAACGGGCCGTGTCACGGTGCAGGATTTCCGTGAATTGGATATTGAAGATTTGCTAGGGCGAGACCCGGTTCCGCCCCAAGCTGATTTGATGGCAAGTGACGTGAAAGGCAAGGTGGTGATGGTGACCGGCGCAGGGGGAAGCATCGGCTCGGAGCTGTGCCGCTGTATTGCCCAGCAGCGTCCCCATACCTTGCTGCTGCTGGACCACAACGAATACGGTCTGTACCGCATCCACCAAGAGCTGGAGGCCTTGTGCCGGATTCACGCATTGGACGTGGTGCTCACCCCCTTGCTGGGCAGCGTCACCCAGGCCGACCGAATGCAGACCTTGTGTGCCATGCACCGCCCCGGCACGGTCTACCACGCAGCGGCGTACAAGCATGTGCCTATGGTGGAAAGCAATCCGGGCGAAGGGGTGCTGAACAACGTGTTCGGCACACTGACCATGGCCATGGCGGCGCGCGCCTGTGGCGTGCAGCGCTTCGTTTTGGTCAGCACCGACAAGGCCGTGCGGCCCACGAGCATCATGGGCGCTACCAAGCGCATGGCCGAACTGGCGCTGCAAGCGCTGGCGGTCCCGTCGGAGTCCACCTTGTTCTCTATGGTTCGTTTTGGCAATGTCTTGGGCTCCAGCGGCAGCGTGGTTCCCTTGTTCCGCCAGCAGTTGGCCAGCGGTGGTCCCCTCACCGTGACGCACGCTGACGTCACCCGCTACTTCATGACGATCCCTGAGGCTGCTCAGCTCGTGCTGCAGGCTGGCGCCATGGGGCAGGGGGGTGATGTGTTTGTGCTGGACATGGGTGAACCCGTCAAAATCATGGACCTCGCTCAGCGCATGGTGCAGCTCTCGGGACTGTCCGTGCGAGACCCGGCGAACCCGCAAGGCGATATTGAAATTTCCATTACCGGCCTGCGCCCGGGTGAAAAGCTCTTTGAAGAATTGCTGATTGGTGACAACCCCCAGCCTACCCAGCACCCGCGCATCATGAAAGCCCAGGAGGCCTACCTGTCCTGGCCGGAGCTGGAAAAGCATCTGCAGGCGCTCCAGAGTGCCGCATGGGCCAATGATGAATCTGGCATGCGGGCCGTCCTGGCGCAGTGTGTGCAGGGATTTCCTGGGCCGAATGTGAATAATCGGAACCATTGACCACCTTATCCAAGCTCTACCCCCATGACCCAACTCAGCCCCCACGACAAAGCCGATATCCTGGCCCAGGCCCTGCCCTACATCCGTAAGTTCCATGGCAAAACCATGGTCATCAAATACGGCGGCAATGCCATGACCGACCCAGCCCTGCAGGCCGCCTTTGCGCAGGACGTGGTGCTGCTCAAGCTGGTGGGTATCAACCCGGTGGTGGTGCACGGCGGTGGGCCGCAAATCGAAAATGCGCTCAAACGCCTGGGCAAAACCGGTGAGTTTGTGCAGGGCATGCGCGTCACCGACGCAGAGACCATGGAAGTCGTTGAGTGGGTGCTCGGCGGCGAAGTGCAGCAAGACATCGTGGGCCTGATCAACCAGGCCGGTGGCAAAGCGGTAGGCCTGACCGGACGCGACGGCGCCATGATCCGTGCCAAAAAACTCACCATGCATGACAGCGAAGACCCCACGGTCGAACTTGACGTGGGGCAGGTGGGCGACATCGTGAGCGTGGACCCCAGCGTGGTCAAGGCGCTGCAGGACGACGCCTTCATTCCGGTGATCAGCCCAATTGGCTTTGGCGAGAACAACGAGAGCTACAACATCAACGCCGACGTGGTGGCGGCCAAACTCGCCACGGTGCTGCATGCGGAAAAACTCCTCATGCTCACCAACATCAGCGGCGTGCTCAACAAGTCGGGTGAACTGCTGACCGAGCTCAGCGCGCGCCAGATTGACGCGCTGTTTGCCGACGGCACGATCTCAGGCGGCATGCTGCCCAAAATCAGCGGTGCTTTGGATGCCGCCAAGAGCGGCGTCAAGGCCGTGCACATCGTGGATGGGCGTGTGCCCCATGTCTTGCTGCTCGAAATCCTCACTGCCCAGGCCTTCGGCACCATGATCCGCTCGTCGTAGCCATCGGGTGGCGGGGGTCGCGCGGGTGGCAGGGCAGGCCCACCCGCTGCACAAATGATGCAAAATAGCACGACCGTACTATTTTGCCTATTGCCTTCATGTCCTCGCCTGGTTTTTCTGATTCCGTTCTTACGTTGGCCGACTCTGAGCGTCCCGGCGGGCGAAGCCTGCTCAAAGGCCAGCAAACCAAACATGCCATCGTGCAAGCGGCTGTGGGCTTGAGCACCCAGTTTGGCTTGGAAGGCTTAAGCATCGGCACACTGGCCGACTGCATGCACATGAGCAAATCGGGCGTCTTTGCCCACTTTGGCTCGCGCGAGGAATTGCAAATTTCGGTGATTCGCGAGTATTTCGCCACGTTTGAGCAAGAAGTTTTCTATCCTGCCCTCCAAGCGCCCCAAGGCCTGCCCCGCTTGCGTGCCCTGTTTGACAACTGGATGAAGCGCGTGGCGGTGGAAATTCAGTCTGGCTGTATCTTCATCAGCGGTGCGGTGGAGTTTGATGATCGCAGCGGCCCGGTGCGTGACGCGCTGGCTTATTCCGTGCAAACCTGGTTGCAAGCGCTCAACCGCGCGGTGGTACTGGCCAAGCAATGCGGTCACTTGATGCCCGATGCCGACGAGCAGCAAGTTGCCTTCGAGATCCACGCCCTGATTTTGGCCCTGCACTACGAGGCCCGTTTCCTGAAAAACCCCGGCTCCCTGGCGCGTGCCAACCGCGGCTTTGACGACATTCTGGCGCGCTACGGCGTGCCAGGCGCTATCGATTTCTCTGCCTAGTTTTCTGTCTTTTCTTTTTTGGAGCTTTTCCTATGCCCAGCTATACCCCCCCTTTGCGCGACATGCAGTTTGTGATGCACGAGCTGCTTCACGTGGTCGATGACTTGAAACAAATGCCCCGCCACGCGGACATGGATGCTGACACCATCAACGCCGTACTCGAAGAGGGCGGCAAGTTCGCCTCCGAGGTCTTGTTCCCACTCAATATCAGCGGCGATGCCGAGGGCTGTGTGCTCGACCCCAAGTCGCACAGCGTGACCACGCCCAAAGGTTTTAAAGAGGCCTATGCACAGTACGTGGAAGGCGGCTGGGCGGCGCTGGCCTGCGACCCCGCCTACGGCGGCCAAGGCTTGCCGCTCATCGTGAA
>CANBQX010000143.1 GCA_947371775.1 Comamonadaceae bacterium | reverse complement strand
ATGTGTGCCTCGCCGCCGCAGGTGAATTCACTTTCGGCGCGGGGACCGCACCAGGGGCAGGTAATTTGTAGCATCTTGAAGTGTGTGTGAGGTCGTGTTCAGTGTGCGACGCCTGCGGCACCGTGCTCGTCGATCAGGTGGCCGGTGTTGAAGCGGTTGAGCTCGAACGCGGCATTGAGTGCGTGGGGCCGGTCTTGCGCAATCGTGTGCGCCATGACCCAGCCCGAACCCGGCGTGGCCTTGAAGCCTCCGGTGCCCCACCCGCAGTTGAAGTACAGGCCCTTGATATGGGTTTTGGAGATGATGGGACAGGCGTCGGGCGCGACATCGACAATGCCGCCCCACTGCCGGTTCATGCGCACGCGGCGGAAGATGGGAAACAGCTCGCAAATCGCTTGCAAGGTGTGCTCAATCACCGGGAAAGAGCCGCGCTGACCGTAGCCCACATAGGAGTCAATGCCCGCGCCGATCACCAGATCGCCCTTGTCGGACTGGCTGGCATAGGCATGGATGGCGTTGGACATGACCACCGTGTGCAAAATCGGCTTCATGGGCTCAGAGACCAGCGCCTGCAAGGGGTGGCTCTCCAAGGGCAGGCGAATGCCCGCCATGTCGGCAATCACGGTGCTGTGGCCTGCGGCGACCACGCCAATCTTCTTGCTCTTGATGGTGCCGCGCGTGGTCTCAATGCCCACAACCTGGTCACCCTCGCGCTGCACGCCGATCACTTCGCAGTTTTGAATAATGTCCACACCCAGCTTGTCCGCTGCACGGGCAAAGCCCCAGGCAATCGCATCATGGCGTGCGACGCCGGCACGCGGTTGGAAGGACGCGCCCATGACCGGGTAACGCAGGCTGTTGCTGGTGTTCATGATGGGCACCATGGCCTTGATCTCTTGGGGGCTGAGCACCACGCCGTCCACACCATTGAGGCGGTTGGCATTGACGCGGCGATGGATGTCGCGCATGTCTTGCAGCGAGTGCCCCACGTTCATCACACCACGCTGGCTGAACATGGTGTTGTAGTTCAGATCCTGCGACAGGCCTTCCCACAATTGCAAGGCTTTTTCATACAGGTGGGTGGCGTCGTCCCACAGGTAGTTGGAGCGCACGATGGTGGTGTTGCGCGCGGTGTTGCCGCCGCCCAACCAGCCGCGCTCGACCACCGCAATATTGCGCATGCCGTGCTCTTTGGCCAGGTAGTAGGCCGTGGCCAGACCATGGCCACCGCCGCCGACGATGATGGCGTCGTAGCTGGCTTTGGGCGCGGGGCTGCGCCATTGTTTTTGCCAGTCCTCGTGGTAGGACATGGCGTTGCGCGCAAGCGCAAAAATGGAAAAGTGACTCACAGGGTTTCTTTCATCACAAAACGGCTAAACAAAAACTAAGGGGTGCACATCGGAGCAAGGCGGGCGTTCAACATTCAATGACATTGACGGCCAAGCCGCCGCGGCTGGTCTCTTTGTATTTTGTCATCATGTCCCGCCCGGTATCGCGCATGGTCTTGATCACCTGGTCCAGCGACACAAAGTGCGTGCCGTCGCCGCGCAGCGCCATGCGGGCGGCGTTCAAGGCTTTGACCGAGCCCATGGCATTGCGCTCGATGCAGGGAATTTGTACGCGGCCGCCCACCGGGTCGCAGGTCAGGCCCAAGTTGTGCTCCATGCCGATTTCGGCCGCGTTTTCCACCTGCATGGGGGTGCCGCCGGTCACTGCGGCCAAACCGGCGGCGGCCATGGAGCAGGCCACGCCCACTTCGCCCTGGCAGCCCACTTCGGCGCCGCTGATGGAGGCGTTTTCTTTGTACAAAAGCCCAATCGCACCGGCGGTGAGCAAAAAGTCGCGTATGCCTTCCTGGTTGGCACCCGCACAAAAGCGGTCGTAATAGTGCATCACGGCCGGCACAATGCCCGCCGCACCGTTGGTCGGGGCCGTCACCACGCGGCCACCGGCGGCGTTTTCCTCGTTCACCGCCATGGCGTAGACGTTCAAAAAGTCGAGGATGGTGAGCTGGTCTTTGAGCGCCTGCTCGGGGCGGCTGCTCAAAGAACGGTGCAACTCTGCAGCCCGGCGCTTGACCAGCAGGTTGCCGGGCAAATGCCCTTCGGTGCGGATGCCGCGCTCCACACAGGCTTTCATGGCCTCCCAAATGCGGTCCAAGCCCGCATTCAGCTCGGCATCGGTGCGCCAGGACAGCTCGTTGGCGCGCATCACCTGGGCAATGGTCAGGCCACTGCCCGCGCAAATATCCAACAGCGCCTGGCCGCTGGCAAAGGGAAAACGCACCTTGGTCGGGTCGGGAACGATGCGCGGCACGGCGCCGGTGCTGGCGTTGTGGGCATCGGCGTCTTCTTGCGACACCACAAAGCCGCCACCCACTGAAAAATAGCGCCGCTCTTGCAGCAAGGCGCCATCGGCGTCAAATGCCATGAATTTCACCCCATTGGGGTGGTAAGACAGGGTCTCGCGGCGCAAAAACAGCAGGTCCGTTTTCTCCACGAAACTGATCTCTTTGCTGCCATGGATGCGCAAAGTCTTGCTGGCGCGCATCGCAGCCAGGCGACTGGCGATGGTGTCGGGGTCAATCGTGTCGGGTTGCGCGCCTTCCAGGCCCAGCATGACGGCGGTGTCGGTCCCGTGGCCTTTGCCGGTGGCGCCCAGCGAGCCGTACAGGCGCACTTCAATGCGCAGGGTCGCCTCCAAGTGGCCGTCTGCCTGCAGTGCCTTGCCAAACAGAGCGGCGGCTTTCATCGGTCCCACCGTGTGGGACGAAGACGGGCCAATGCCAATCTTGAAGAGGTCAAAAACGCTCAAGGCCATTGCGGATCTACTCCAAATGCGGCGCACGCTGCCCTGCAGCCCCATTGAGCGCAGAGTGCCAGTGCGTGGACGGCATTGTGCGCAGCAGCACCGCACTGCGGGTGTTCGTTTTACGACGCGCGAATGCGCCTGCGCGACAGGGCTGAACCCTCCTGGTACAGCCCTGTCCGCGCGCTCGCCGTGACGTTGACGTGCAAATGCGAGTCGCTTCAGGGCCATTACCCGGGCTCTGGGGTATCGATACTTTGCCCACTGAATTCGGCGCACCCGCGCGCGCACGCCTGGAGAAGACCATGACCGACGCTACCCAACCCACCGCAACGCCCGAGGCCGCAGCGCCCCGCAACCGCCGCACCGCAGGAGGCCGCGAGGCCAAACGCGCTGCCCGCAGTGCCCGCAGTGGCCACTCCGTGCCCTACATCACCCGCAAGATTCCGTACTACGAGGTGCTGGACGAAGAAGGCTTGGCCATCATTGAGTACAACGCGGACACGATTCTGGAAGAAATCGGCATTGATTTCCGCGACGACCCCGAGGCCTTGGACATCTGGCGCAAAGCCGGCGCCGACGTCAAAGGTGAGCGGGTGCGCATGCCCCGTGGCATGTGCCGCGCCCTGGTGCAGGCCAGCGCCCCGCGTGAGTTCACCCAATACGCCCGCAACCCCGCGAACAACGTGGTCATCGGCGGCAAAAACACCGTGTTCGCGCCGGCCTATGGCTCGCCTTTTGTGCGCGACCTTGACCATGGCCGCCGCTACGCCACCATCGCTGACTTCCAGAATTTCGTGAAACTGGCCTACAGCGCCAATTCTATTCACCATTCAGGCGGCACGATTTGCGAGCCGGTGGATCTGCCGGTCAACAAGCGCCATTTCGACATGGTGTATGCGCACATGAAGTACAGCGACAAGCCCTACATGGGCTCGGTCACCCACCCCAGCCGCGCGCACGACACGGTCGAGATGTCCAGAGCCCTGTTCGGCGACAACTTTATGGATCCGCTGACCGGCAAGCCGAAAACGGTGTGTATCAGCCTGATCAACGCCAACTCGCCCATGACCTTCGACGACACCATGCTCGGTGCGGCCAAGGTGTATGCCCGCGCCAATCAAGCCACCATCATTACGCCCTTTATTTTGGCGGGCGCCATGTCACCGGTGACGGTGGCCGGCACCTGCGCCCAAACGCTGGCAGAAGCACTGGCCGGCATGGCCTTTGTGCAGCTCGTCAATCCGGGCGCACCCGTGGTGCTGGGCAGCTTTGCGTCCAGCGTTTCCATGCAATCCGGCGCGCCCACTTTTGGCACGCCTGAGCCTGCGCTCGTGCTGTATGTGATGGCGGCTTTGGCACGCCGCGTCGGCGTCCCCTTCCGTTCGGGCGGCGGTCTGTGCGGCTCCAAAATTGCGGATGCCCAAGCGGCGTCAGAGGCCGCCAACACCATGCTTCCAACCTGTTTGGGGGGCGTCAATTTTGTGCTGCACACGGCCGGCTGGCTCGAAGGCGGCCTGTCCATGGGCTACGAGAAGTTCATCATGGACTGCGACCAGGCCGGCATGATGCACACCTTGCTCGCAGGGGTGGATGTTTCTGAAAACGGCCAGGCCATGGACGCCATCCGCGAAGTGGGCCCTGGCAAGCACTTCTTGGGCTGCGCCCATACCCAGGCCAATTTCGAGAGCGCGTTTTACCGCTCGCCGATCACCGACAACAACAGCTTTGAGCAATGGGAAGCCGAAGGCTCGGTGGACATGTCGGTGCGCGCCAACGCGCTGTGGAAGAAGCAGCTCGCCGAATACGAGGCGCCCGCCTTGGATGCGGCAGCCGACGAGGCGGTGCTGGACTACATGAACCGCCGCAAAGCCTCGTTCCCCGACTCCAACGTCTGAGGCTTAGCGCCTCAGATCAGTGCAGATCAGGCCGACGCCGTTTGGCGTTTGGCCATGACCTCGTCGAGCCAGTCCACCCGCATCTCGGGCACCGCAGTGATCAATTTCTGCGTGTAGGCATGCTCGGGGTGGTCAAAGATTTTGTCGGTGTCGTCAAACGCAACAAACTGCCCCTGCAGCATGACTGCCGTGCGGTGTGCAATGCGATGCACCACGTCCAAATCGTGGGTAATCAGCACATAAGACAGGCCCAGCTCACGCTGCAGTTTGCGCAACAAGGTCAAAATTTCTTCGGCCACCAAAGGGTCTAGCGCCGAGGTCGGCTCGTCCAGAATGATCAAATCGGGCTTGGCTGCCAGCGCACGCGCAATGCACACGCGCTGCTTTTGCCCCCC
>CANBQX010000142.1 GCA_947371775.1 Comamonadaceae bacterium | reverse complement strand
TCGTTGGCCGACGCGCCGCAATGCGGCTGCACGTTGGCCGCATCGGCACCAAAAATTTGTTTGACACGGTCAATGGCGAGCTGCTCGGCCACGTCGACGTTTTCGCAGCCGCCGTAGTAACGCTTGCCGGGGTAGCCTTCAGCGTATTTGTTGGTCAGCTGGCTGCCCTGGGCGGCCATGACCGCGGGAGACGCATAGTTCTCGCTGGCAATCAATTCAATGTGGTGCTCTTGGCGCGCATTTTCGGCGACGATGGCGGCCCACAACTCGGGATCGGTCTGCTCAACAAGAATGCTGCGGTCGTACATGGAATGGTCCTGGATAGTTGATAAAGGGATCAATGCGGGTGAAATGTGCCTGAGCAGCCCGCCAAACGCGCTGAATTTTAGTGCAGCCCTCAGGGGGGCCGGATGTTCGAATCGCGCCGTGAAACGGTCTGATTACGCCTTCTCGCCGCTGGCAGGACGCGCCGCGGCGGTGCTGGCAGCTGGAATGGGGCGGCCGGCCGCAACCGCTTGCAAACGGGCATGTTCGGCCAGCACTTTGGCGGCGTAGCCACCATCGTCTTCCATGTTGGCAGCGCCCACATAAAGTTTGAGTCCTTGCTCCAAAGAGCCCGCGCGGCCAATGCATTCCTGTAGCACTTTCACGCCGACCCGCATATTGGCCACGGGGTCGAACGCCGCCAGCTTGCCGCCAAAGCGTTCGTATTTGTCGCCATGCACCTGGGTCATCACCTGCATCAGGCCCTGGGCGCCCACGGGGCTTTGTGCAAAGGGGTTGAAGCCCGACTCCACTGCCGCCACGGCCAAAATCAAAGTGGGGTCCAGCTTGGTGCGATTGCCGGTCTCGAACGCCTCCACCACCAGCGCGCTGAGCGGCTCGGGTGCGATGTTGTATTTCTTGGACAGCCAAAACGCCAGTGCCGCCTGCGGCTTGGTCAAATCCTTGGGGTTGACGGCGGTGACGCGGTCTGTGGCTTTGCCGGACACCAGCCCAGAGAGCGTTTCTTGGCGCTCTTGCAGCCAGCCAATGAGTCGCAATTCCCCCTCTTGGCGCATGTCGGGCTGGGTGGTGAGCAGCAGGCCCGCGAACATCACGGCCAGCCCCAAGAGGGCAAAGCCGTTGTGGGTGACATGGAAAAAGCCATCCATGGTGTCGCGGGCCATGGTGGCGAGTGCGGCTTGGATGCGTTTGCCTGGGGTCATGCGTGTCCATGTAAGGAGTGGCGCTTGTCAGCGCGGCGGCGACCTGGTGTGCAGGTGACCGTTCGGATTGCCGCGCAGGAGGTGACTCGGGCTGCGTCACAGTGTGGCGCTCGGAGTCTGGGGCGGCGGTCAGCGGGCCTGAAGTCTGTAAAAACCCGCTGGAAATCGGAGAAGGGGCATTTTAGTCCTTAATTCGGGGCGAAAATACGGGCTGTCATTTTTGCTTCCCCCTACCCAAAGGTTCCACGTGTCGTCGACTCCCGCAAACAAAACATCCGATCTGGCGCAGCTGGACAAAATTACCGGCGGTGCTTTCACCGGCGCCACGGCCGGCGAGCGGGCCAGCCGCATTCGAGACTGGCTGCTGACGAATCCTGGTAATGATGTATTGAGCGAAGTGTTCAAAGAGCTCAGCAGCCGCGACAAGGGTGCTGCCAAGTTGTTGCGTGAACGCCTGGACGACGCCAAGCGGACCAAATTGCAAGAAGGCCTGGCCGCTGAATGGGCCGCCAAGGCCAGTGCCTTGCTGGCGCTTTCTAAACTCAATATCGCAGACGCCATGGCCTGGCAGCGCGATGCCGCCAAGGCGGGTGCCCCCTTGAGCAAAGAGCCCCTGGCCAGCTTGAAAGTGCAAATCGCCGAGCGCGTGCGATTGATCGAAGACCTGCAGCACCAGGCCCAGGTACAGCGCGAGGCCGCCGTGCTGCTGGCACAGCGTATTGAGGTGCTGTCCACCAAGCCGTGGCGCGACGCGCAGGCCGTGTCAGACGCATTGGGCGCAGACGTTGCCCAGTGGCAAGCGCAGGCGACTCAACTGACCGCCCACGCCAGCTGGGCCAGCACCGATTTGAAGTTCACCTCCATGCTCGACGCATCGCGTGCCCAATTGGTGGTGGTGTGGGAAGCCTTTCAGTTGGCTTTGCAACAAACGATTGCTGCCGCGCAAGACGCAAACGCGGCACTTCCCGCCGTGACCGTGTGGGCCGAAGAGTTGCGCGCCGAGCGTGCGGCCCTGCAGCCGGCTGTCAAACCCGCCAAAGCGCCCGTCGATCCGGCCGTGCGCGAAGCCGCCAATGCCAAGGTGCGTGAAGTACTCACGCAGCTCGAAAAAGAGACCGGCGAAGGCCATGGCAAGGCCAGCGCGGGCGCTGCCAACGCCTTGCGCCAAGCGCTCAAAGAGTTTGGCAAAGTCATCGACCACAAGCTCGAAAACCAGGCCCAAGCCGCCTTGGCCGCTGCCGGAGAGCTCGAGGGCTGGCAGCGCTGGCGTGCCGACCAGTTGCGCGAAGAGCTGTTGATCAAAGCCGAAGGCTTGCTTAAGCGCCCTGAGGGGCAAGCGATAGGTGGGCGAAAAATGCAAGACACGCTGCGCACCATGCGCGAGCAGTGGAAGCAGACCGACCAGGGCGGCGTGCCCAACCATGCTTTGTGGAAGCGCTTTGACGAAGCCTGCAACGCCGCGCACAAAGTCGTGGAAGCGTGGCTGGAAAAGCTCAAAGCCGAAGCGGTGGAGCACCGCAACCAGCGCCTGGCCTTGATTGCCGAACTCAACACCTGGGCCGAAGAAAACCGCACTGCCCGCGACGGCGACTGGAAAGGCTTTAGCCGCATCCTGCACCAGTTTGGCGACCGCTGGCGCGATGCCGGGCACCTGGGCGAAAAAGCGTTTGCCGAATTGCAGCCCCTGTGGAAAGCCGCCATCGCCAACGCGGCGGCGCCCTTGGAAGCGTTGCAAGCGCAGAGCCTGGAGTTGCGCCGCGCCATGATCGAAGAAGCCAAGGCCTTGGGCGAGGCGCCCATGTTGCGCATCGACGCCGTGCGCGCCCTGCAGCAGCGCTGGCAGGCCCAGGCCCACCAGGTGCCGATTGACCGGCGCCAGGAGCAAAAACTGTGGGATGCATTCCGCAAACCGATTGACGACGCCTTCCAGCGCAAGACGCTGGAGCGGGAAAAAGCCGAAGCCTCTCTGGGCCAGCGCGACCGGGTGGTGATGGATGCGTCCAAAGCCTTGCAAGCCGCCAATGCGTCTGGCGACGCGGGGCAGATTCGCGCGGCGATGGCGGCCTTGGAGGCAGCGCTGCACGGCCAGGCCCAAGCCCAAGCGCAGGTCACGGCGGCGGGCGCCCAAGAGGCGCAGGTGCAGGCAGTTGCAGATTCGGTGGCCACCGCAGGCGCGGCTTCGGTCGAAGCGGCGTCCGCAGAGGCTGCGCCCGTGGACGCTGCGCCTATGGATGCTGCGCAGGGCGATGCCCAGGGCACCGAGTCGGCCTCTGCCGACGAAGGCATGGCAGCGACACCTGATGCGGCACCCGCCGCAGCACCAGCACCCAAACCTGCACCCAAGCCGGTGGTGGCCATGCGCGGCGATGACCGCCCTGGCATGAAGCGCGAAACCCCCGGCGCCGACGCAGGTCGCCCCGGCAAATGGAACGATCGCAAAGATGCTGGCCGTGGCGGGCGCGACGCGCGCGGCGATCGTGGCGACCGCGATCCACGCGGCGGCCGGGACATGCGGGGCGAGCGGGCCGATCCGCGCCAGGCCGCACCGCGTTTGGGCGATGCCGCCTTCAGAGCGCAGCGCGAGGCCTTGGAAAGCGCGCAATTTGCCTTGCGCAAACTCGCCGCCCAAGCCCATGGCGAGGCACTGACCCAATTGCTGGGCGCGTGGGAGCACCGTGATGGCGCCCAGATTCCGACGGCCCAAGTGCTGGGTTCACAGATCAACGCGGCAACCCGCAGCCTGTGGACGAACGCGATTGGCGGCAACGCGCAGCTCCCCAGCACAACGCCAGCCCAGGCCTTGCTGCGCTTGGAGATGGCGGCCGAGATTCCTACGCCCGCAGACCATTTGGACGAACGCCGCGCTCTGCAATTGCAATTGCTGACGCGCCGCAATGACCCGTCGCCTGCCCAAACCTGGGGCCAGGATGTGGCCGTGGTGTTGGCGTCGCCTTTTGCGGCGGGTGACGCCCGCCGCTTGCAAAACAGCTTGAAGGCGCTGCTCAAGCGCTGACCTTCGCGCGTGCGCAGCCGCCTGGGCCGCTCAGTGCGCGGAAGCGGCTTCGGTGAGCGAGAGTCTGCGGGGTTCGGCGTCGCAACCTTGCAGGCGCAGAACCTCTGCGCGCGGCGGCGTCGCGTGCATATCCCAATCACTCAGCACCCAGCGCGTATGGCCTTGTCCGAGGTCGTGCCGCGCGGGCTGGTGCGTGTGGCCGTGCAGCATGTGGTCGGCATGGTGTGCTGCCAAGAGCGCGCGGCAGGCCTGTGCATCCAGGTCAATCCAAGGCGCTTGGGTGCTGACCAGCTGTTTTTTTTGCGCTTCACTCTGCGCGCGCATGTGGCGGGCGAGTGCTTGGCGTTCGGCCAAGGACTGGTTCAGAAAGTTTTGCTGCCAGGCGGCGCTGCGCACTTGGGTGCGAAACGCCTGGTAGGGCAGATCGCCCAGGCACTGCGCGTCGCCATGCGCCAGCAGCCAACGCGTGCTGCCCCATTGCAAGACACTGGGCTCATCCAAGGTGCGGGCACCGCAGGCTGCCCGCAGCCGCTCACCCATCAGAAAGTCGCGGTTGCCGCACAAAATGAACAGCTCAAGACGCGTGCTGGCCGCGTGCAGCGCCTTCGCAACATCCGCTTCGAAGCCGTCATCGTCGAGCACATCGTCGCCAACCCAGACTTCAAACAAGTCACCCAGGATGAACAAGGCTTGCGCCGGTGTTGTCTCCAAGTAGCCCGCCAGGGCGTGAAAGCTTGCGGGCTCGCTGGCCTGCAAATGCAGGTCGGAGATGAAGTCCACCGTTTGCCAGTGCGGCGCTGCGGTGATCTCCATGGTGGACCAGGCTTTTAAAGCGCGACGGCTTTGGTCAGGACCACGTCTTCTTTGGGCACGTCGTCGTGGAAGCC
>CANBQX010000141.1 GCA_947371775.1 Comamonadaceae bacterium | reverse complement strand
CCCCTGGCCTGGGCCCAGACCACCCCCATCCGCGTGCTGGTGGGTTTCCCCGCCGGGGGCGGCACCGACGCGATTGCCCGCATCCTGGCTGAAAAGCTCAAAGACCCGCTGGGAGTGCCCATCGTGGTGGAAAACCGTGCGGGTGCCGGCGGCCTGATCGCCGCCCAGGCGCTCAAGGCCGCCCAGCCCGACGGCAACGTGTTTTTCATGTCGCACGACCACACCATTTCGATCTTGCCGCTCGTCATGAAAACTCCCGGATTTGACCCCGCCCACGACTTTGTGCCGGTGGCTGGCTTTGCGACCTTTGTGAATGCGTTGGCGGTCTCGGGCGGGACGCCTGCCAAATCGGTCAACGACTACGTGGCCTGGGTGCGCAACCAGGGTGCGGGCAAGGGCACGGTCGGCATCCCGGCACCGGCCTCCGTGCCGGAGTTTTTGGTCAAGGTGATTGGCCAAAAATATGGCGTGGACTTGCAAGCTGCGCCCTACCGGGGCAGCGCCCCCATGATGGCGGACATGCTGGGCAACCAAATCGCTGCCGGTGTGGCCTCGGTGCCCGACTTCATTGAAAACCACAAGGCTGGCAAAGTGCGCATCGTCGCAGTGCTGGGCGCATCACGCCAGGCCGTGCTGCCGGATGTGCCCACCTTTGCGGAGTTGGGCCTGAGTGGTTTTGAAGACATCCCGTATTACGGCTTTTTTGCCCCTGCGGGCACGCCCAAAGCTGCCATCGACAAGTTCTCTGACGCCTTGGCCAAGGTGCTGACCTTGCCCGAGGTCCGCGAACAACTCACGGCCATGGGTCTGAGCGTGGGCTTTATGTCCCAGCAACAACTCGCCAGCCGTGAGCGCGCCTATTCACAAGCGTGGACCAAGATCATCAAGTCCAGCGGGTTTCAGGCGCAGTAAGCCGGCAGGCGGCGCGTGCCGCCTAGCTCGATGCAATCACCCAGTCGGCGCGGTGGCTACTGCGCTGCACACGCTGGGCGTTGGGTTCGTCGGTGTGTTCTATCCATTGCAGTGCAGCCTCGCGGCTGCGGCCATAGCGCATGTGGCGTTCCAGCAGGCGCTGTTGGCGCACATCGGGTGTCAAGTCTAAAAACCACGCTTCGTCCAAGGCCCAACGCACTCCAGCCCAGGCATCGTCTTCCAGCAGCAGGTAATTGCCCTCGGTGATGATGAGTGGGGTGCTGGCCTCAATCGCAATCGCACCGGCAATCGCCTCTTCGATCTCGCGGCGAAACTCTGGCGCGTACAAGGTTTGGCCTGGCTGCTGCGCGCGGATGTGCTGCAGCAAATGCAGGTAACCCTGCGCGTCAAAGGTGTCGGGTGCGCCTTTGCGCGCAGCGCGGCCCAGCCGCTGCAATTCCGAATTGGCCAGGTGAAAACCATCCATCGGCACCACCTGAGCCTGCCCACCCAGCGCCTGTGCGAGCGCTTGGGCCAAAGTGGATTTACCAGCACCCGGCGACGCTGCGATGCCCAAAATTTTGCGTTGTCCGCTGGCAATCAACGCGCGGGCCCGCGCCAGCATGTCGGGGTTCAGTGTGCTCATCGTGCTCATAGTCGTTTCATCCAGCCCAGACCGGCGCTGGTGGCCCCCACCACGGCGCCCAAGGCGGGCCGGTATTCGCAGCCCACCCAGCCATCCCAGGCGCATTGCGCAGAAACCTCGGCAATCACTTCAAACAGGTAGGCGTAGTTCACTTCGCCCACGGTGGGTTCATGCCGCTGGGGAACGCCGGCGATCTGGATATGGCCCACCCGCCCTGTGGGCAGGTACTGGCGCAACTTGCTGGCCAGGTCGCCCTCCATGATTTGGCAGTGGTAGAGGTCAAACTGCACTTGGAGCTTGGGCGAGCCCAGGTCCTGCACCAATGCATGGGCGGCATCTTGGTAGTTCAAAAAATAGCCGGGCATGTCGCGGGTGTTGATGGGTTCGATCAGCACATGGCAAGCCGCGCCCTGGGCCTGCTCTGCGGCCCAGGCGATGTTGGCGCGGTAGGTCGCCTGCAATGCAGCTCGGTCGGAGCCCTTGGGGGCGATGCCCGCCATCACATGGATGCGCGGGCAGGCCAGAGCTTGGGCGTACTCCAAGGCCTGGTGGATGCCGGCACGAAACTCCGCTTCGCGCCCTGGCAGGCAGGCCAGTCCGCGTTCACCCGCGTCCCAGTCGCCGGGTGGTGCGTTGAACAGTACTTGCTGCAGACCGTGGTCTTGCAGTCGGTGCTGTAACTCACGCACATCAAAGGCGTAGGGAAACAGAAATTCCACCGCCTGAAAGCCGTCAGCGGCAGCGGCGGCAAAGCGGTCTAAGAAAGCGTGCTCGTTGTAGAGCATGGAGAGGTTGGCAGCGAAGCGGGGCATAGTGCGTCAGGCGTTCGCTTGAAAGGCTTGGCGCGCCTTGTGCGCGCGCTCCAGCTGGCGCGCAATATTTCCGCAGACCAGATCGCACAGGGCGTAAATGGATTCGTCGGCAATGCGGTAGTAGACGCTGGTGCCACGGCTGTCGCGCACCACCATGCCGTGTTTAGTGAGCAAGCTCAAGTGGCGCGACACATTAGCCGCGGTCGAACCACACAGTTGCGCCAGATCACCGACATTGCGCTCTCCTTCGCGCAGGATGTTCAGGATGTGCAGCCGGGTGGGCTCCGACAGGGCCTGAAAGTAGGTGGCCACGTCTTGCAGCGCTTCGGGGGGCAGGTTTTCCATGGGGCAGTGGTCCTTGAGCATGGGCTGGCAGCCAAGATCTTGATGCGTGGTTTACGCATGACGGCAATTTTAGTGTATTATTTGCCTAATTACGTAATTAGTTAAATATGAAGATCGCCATGACAAAAAGCTGGACCTGTTCCTCTGTAGTTGCCCTGTTGAGCAGCGTTAGTCTGCTTGTATCTCTGCCCACCCATGCGGCAAGCGCACTGGCCACGGCCACGGTGCAGGGGGGCGGCGCACAGCGCGCTGATCTGCAAAGTTTTGACGGTGTGGTCGAGGCGGTGCGCCAAGCCACGTTGGCGGCGCAAGTACCAGGGTCCATCATGTCCGTGTCTGTCAAAGCGGGCGATACGGTGCGCGCAGGTCAGGAACTGGTGCGTATCGATGCACGCGCTGCAAGCCAAAACAGCCAGGCCAGCGCCGCCCAGGTGGATGCCGCGCGCGCCAGCCTGGTGGTAGCAGGCAAAGACTACGAACGCCAGCAACAACTGCTGCAAAAACAATACATCAGCCAAGCGGCATTGGACCGTTCCAAAGCGCAGTTCGAATCGGCGCAAGCGCAGGTACTGGCCTTGCAGTCCCAGTCAGACGCTGCACAAACCCAAGCGCGTTTTTATTCCATTGCGGCACCGTTTTCCGGGGTGGTGAGTGAGGTGCCAGTCACCGTCGGGGACATGGCGATGCCGGGGCGACCTTTGCTGACGGTGCTGGACCCGTCCAACCTGCGCGTGACTGCGAGCGTGGCCCAGAGTGCCTTGCCCCCGAGTTTGGAAAAAATGCAGTTTGAGCTGCCGGGATGGTCGGGTGCCACGGGCCTGATGGCCGCCACCGGCGCCACCGTGCTGCCGCTGATGGATGCAGCGACACACACCGCCCAAGTCCGCTTCAAGCTGCCCGCACTCAGTGGCGTGGCACCAGGAATGTTCGCGCGGGTCTGGTTGCCGGTGAAGCCAGGCGCTTCCACGGGGCTTGAGCGACTGTTTGTGCCCGCTGCTGCGGTGGTGCGCCGCGCCGAGCTCAGCGCTGTGTATGTGGTGCAAGCCGATGGCAAGCCCACCTTGCGCCAAGTGCGTCTGGGGCAGTTCCAGGGGGCCCAGGTCGAGGTACTGAGCGGTGTTCGCGCTGGTGAAAAAGTGGCCACCGACCCCCAAGCTGCCGCGCAGGTGCGCTGATATGAAATCCATCCACCACCTCGGAGTCTCCGGCCGGATCGCGGCCATGTTCCAACGCGCGCACATTACGCCGCTGCTGGCGCTGATGGCCTTGCTGCTCGGCGCGTTTGCCGTGTTGGTGACGCCGCGCGAAGAAGAGCCGCAGATCAACGTCACCATGGCCAATGTGCTGATTCCCTTCCCCGGTGCCAGCGTGGCCGACGTGGAGCAGATGGTGGCCATACCCGCCGAACAAGTCCTCTCGCAAATGGCGGGCACCGAACATGTCATGTCGCTTTCGCGCCCTGGCATGGCGGTGATCACCGTGCAATTCAAAGTGGGCGTGCCCCGTACCGAGGCCTTGGTACGCTTGCATGACACGCTGCGTTCCAACACCGATTGGTTACCCAAAAACCTGGGTGTGCAAGAGCCCATCATCAAGCCCAAGGGCATTGACGATGTTCCCATCGTGACGCTGACCTTGTTCAGCAAAGACACCAGTCTTGGCGCCTTCGACTTGGAGCGCGTGGCGCACAGCATGGAAGCCGACCTCAAGCGTGTGCCCGGCACCCGCGAGGTTCAAACCGTGGGCGGCCCGGGACGCGCCGTGATGGCGGAGATAGACCCTGCTCGCATGAGTGGCTCGGGCGTGAGCACAGACGATGTGCGCGCGGCGCTGCAGTCGGCCAATGCGGGTTCGCCTGTGGGTGAACTGATCACCGGCAATAAAGCCGTGGCCATTGAATCAGGCCCGTTTCTGGAGCGCGCCCAGGACGTCGCTGAACTGATTGTCGGCGTGCGCAATGGCCGCCCCGTGTTTTTGCGCGATGTCGCCGTTGTCAAAGACGGCCCTTTGCCGGCCGCACGTTATGTGTGGCAGGGGTTGGCGGAAAAGAACGGCGGTGGTGAATACCCCGCGGTCACTCTGAGCATTACCAAAAAGCCCGGAGAAAACGCCATCGACGTGGCCAATGCGGTCATGGCGCGCGTGGAGCAATTGCGCAACACCGTGGTACCCGACAAGGTGCAGGTGGCCGAGACCCGCAACTACGGTGCCTCGGCCAATGCCAAGGCCCAGAAGCTGATTCAAAAGTTGCTGTTTGCCACCGCATCCGTGGTGGTGCTGGTGTTTCTGGCCTTGGGCAAGCGCGAGGCGGCCATTGTGGGCGTGGCCGTGGTGCTGACTTTGACGGTGACACTGTTTGCGTCATGGGCCTGGGGCTTTACCTTGAACCGGGTGTCCTTGTTTGCCTTGATATTTTCGATCGGCATTTTGGTGGACGA
>CANBQX010000140.1 GCA_947371775.1 Comamonadaceae bacterium | reverse complement strand
GCGCGGTTGGTCCAGTCGTCGGTGGCAAAGTGGTCGTCCGGATAGGCGTCCACCTCGACCGGGTTGTTGCCTTCGTAGAGGCGCTCGGGCTGAAAGTAGCTGGTCTCGGCATCCATGAAGCCGTAGAACTTGTCAAAGCCCCGCTGCAGCGGCCACGAGCTGTGGTCGCCCGCCTCGTGCACGTTGTGGCTCCAGGTGTTGTGCCACTTGCCCACCATCAGCGTGCTGTAGCCTTCGTCCCCCAAAATTTCGGCCAGGGTGGGAGCATCCGGTGCAATTTCACCCGAGTAGCCCGGGAATCCGGGGTTGGCATGCGCAATCCAGCCGCAGCCCACCGAGTGGGGGTTTTTGCCTGTCAGCAAGGCCGCACGCGCGGGCGAGCACATGGGCACCGTGGTGTAGTTGGCAAAGCGCAGTCCACCGGCTGCCAAAGCGTCAATGTTTGGCGTTGCAATCTCACTGCCATAGCAGCCTAAGTCGGAAAAACCCAGGTCGTCTAAGTAAATAACGACCACATTGGGCTTGCCGTGCACGCGCTGGCCCTTGGTTTGCGGCCACCACGGCGTGGAGTCCTTCAATAGTGGCGCCATGTGCCCTTTGAAATGTGCTCCCGGATCTCCGTTGCGGCTGTTGTTTTGGTTTGGCATGGATGGCGTTTCTGCAGAGTTTGGCTCGGACATCAGCATTGCCTAGCCGTTCAAAATGAAATCGGCCGCGCGCTCGCCGATGGCGATGCAAATGGCGTTGGTGTTGGTGGAGGCAATCGTGGGCATGACAGAGCCATCGGCCACACGCAAGCCGCGGATGCCATGCACCCGCAACTGCGGATCGACCACCGACTGCGCAGCATCCGTGCCCATACGGCAGGTGCCCACCGGGTGGTAGGCCGTGGCGCCGGTGGCGCGCAGGTAGTCCACCAGTGCTTCGTCGCTGGCCCGCTCGGGGCCCGGTCGCACTTCCCGCCGAATCAAGCGTGACAGGGGCCCGGTTTCGGCCGTCTTGCGCGAGAGCTTGAGTGCTTGCAAGCAGGCACTCAGGTCGTCGGGGTGGGTGAAGTGGTTGGACACCAAGGTCGGGTTGGCCGCCGCGTCGCGACTCTTGATGTGCGAATGCCCGCGCGAGCGGGGGCGGATCTGGAACGATGCAATGGTCACGCCGTCAAAAGTATCAAGTTCAATCTTGCCCGCGCCACGGTTTCCCGGGCTGCTGACTTGCTGAATCTGAATCTTCAGGTCCGCGTCAGTGCTGCCGGCCTGCATGGCGGCAAAGGCCTGCGCGGTGATAGTGACCGAGCTCAAGGGACCATCGCGCCGTGTTAACCAGCGCAGTCCCAGCCGCGCCTGCCCCAGGGGGCTGCTGATGTCGCGGTTCCAGCTCACCTCGCGCGTGGCTTCGTACATGACCGGGCTGTACACATGCTCGCTCAAGTTCTCGCCCACCATGGGCAGCTCATGCAAGAGCGGCACACCCGCTTGCGCCAGCACCTCGCGCCGCCCTATGCCGGATAGCTCCAGCAGCTGCGGCGAATTAAACGCGCCGCCGCACAAAATCACTTCGCGCCGCGCGTGCAGTGTCACATCGCCGCCATCTATCTTGGCCTGCACGCCGGTGGCACGGCCGCCTTCAATCACCACGCGCTCCACCAGTACGCCGGTCTTGATCGTCAGGTTGGGTCGCCCCATCGCGTCATCCAAGTACGCCATGCGGGTGTTGCAGCGCACCCCATTGCGGGTGTTGAACTGCAGGTAACTGCCGCCGTAACCATGTTCGTTGTAGTCCTTCACGCGCGGTGTGACACCGGCTTGCTCCAGAGAATCCAAAAAGGCGTCGGGCAGGGCGTCTACCGGTTTGAACTCGGTGATCGTGACCGGGCCGCTGCGGCCGCGGCGCGCCGGGTCGCCACCCGCAAAATTTTCAATCTTTTTGAACCATGGCAGCAGGTCGGCATGCGACCAGCCAGGGCAGCCGTCTTGTGCCCATTTGTCGTATTCGTGCGGCGTGCCGTGCACCCAAATCATGCCGTTGACGGTGCTCGAGCCGCCCACCACCCAGCCACGTGGCCAGTAAATTTTGCGGTCATTCATCTGCGGGTCGGGCTCGGTGAAAAAGTCCCGAATCACCTTGCCCTGCTGCAGCACTTTCACCACGCCCGCAGGAATGCGCGTCCAGATGTTGGTGTCGGGTGGCCCTGCTTCGAGCAGCAGCACGCTGTGCTTGCCGCTCTCGCTCAGGCGCGCGGCCAGCGGTGCACCGGCTGAGCCGGCACCCACCACGATGTAGTCATAGGTATCGGTGCCTAAGCTCATGCCGCGTCCTGTGCCAGCCAGCCCTGCAAGGCCAGCGCTTCGTCGCCCATGCGGGTGTACTGATTGGCCGGCAGCTCCCAGGGTTCGAACCCGTCTTTGGTCTGTTTAGGCACGGGCTCGACCATGAGCTCCACAAACACCGGGCCGGCCATGGCCAGCAACTCGGGGAAGCGCGCAGCCCAGGTCGCGCCGTCGGCAATGCGCTCGGCATGCACATAACCACATTTGCGTGCCACTTCGGCAAACTGAAAGTCGGAAGTGGGCGTCTTCATATTGTCCAAACCGGTGAACTGCGTGCCGTTATGCACCACGCAGTGCAGCAGGTTCCTGGGGGCCTGCGCAGTGACGGTGGCCAATCCGCCGAGCTCCATCAGCAGGCTGGCGTCGCCGTCCATGACGATCACTTTTTTGTCCGGCCTTGCCAGCGACAGGCCCAGGCCCAAGCCGGCTGCGCCGCCCATGAGCGGGACGGAGTTGATACGCCCTGCGAACGAACCCTTGGCGGCCTGCGCGTGCGCGGGTTTGAGTACGGTCTTGATCTTGGCCACCCCTAGGCCCAGCACCAGGCCCGCCGTGCCACTGACCAGGGGCACGCCGTTGGCATGGCCATCGGCCCCTTCAATGCGGTCAAAAATGAACATGGCGCCCATGGTGGCGACAACGATGGCGTCGCCTTTGCCCTTGGCCACCACACCCACTGCTTGCACAAAATTCATCATCGTCTGGCTCCTATTTGAATTACCGCCATGCCATGGGCGCGCCCACGAGCAAGACCACCGCGGTGCGCTGCTGTTGCGCCTGCTCAAAAGCCAGGTCCAGCTTGTGCAGGTCTGCCTCGCTGTCCAGTATGTGAAAGGGCACACCAATGGACTTGAGAAAGGGCTCTGCAATGCGCACCATGGTGCGGCCGGACTCCGCCGTAGGGTGGCCGATGTTGCTGAATTCACGGCCAAACTGGCCCACCATGAACACCATGGGAATGTGCGCATCCAGGCAGACTGCGCGCAGTGTGTTGAAGCAGTTGTACAGACCCTGGTTCTGCATCATTACCAGTGGTCGCTTGCCGCCAATGGTCAGGCCCGCGGCGACCGTAACCACCTGGTTCTCGTTACAGGCGTTGATGACACGGATGCCATTCACGCCCTTGTTCAAGCGGTCGTGAAGCGACAGCTGGATCCAATCAGGAACCGTCACCACATGGTCAACATGGTTGCGCTGCAACGCGGATACGGCGGCGGTGGCGCCGATGGTGTGCTCACTTAGGCCCATGGGGTCTCCTTCAATAGGCTGCGTGGTTATGATCAACCGAATGCGCCAGTCTAGAAATCCACACCTTTGAAATCTGTCAGATCAATGACAAAAACCAGTGCTGCAAACCCCAAGGAATTCGCGCGTGAAATCTTGGTAGAAACCCTTGGATTTAAGGAGTGTTTGCCGCAAACGCTCGACGAATTGGTGGCCGCTGGCAGCTTGCTGCGGCTGGGCAAAGGCGAAGCCTTGGCACAGCGGGGACATTCTTTTGACGCGCTTGCGCTGGTCGTGCAAGGCGCACTGGAATCGCGCATCCTCAACCCCGACGGCCGCCGCCACCTCATCAGCTTTATGCAGCCGGGCGATGTGGTCGGCCTCATCAGCATGCTCGATGGCCTGGGGCACATCAACGATCTGGTGGCCCGTAGCGCCAATACCCTGGTGCTTCGCATCCCGGGGCCCGCAGTGCGCGCCTTGCGCGAGACCGACCCCAAACTGGGCCGGGCCTTTGAGATGCAACTGGCTTTTCGCAGCCGCCTGCTGCACGAACGCCTGGCCGCCGACTCCGGTATGCCGATTGAAGCGCGCGTGGCCCGCCTGTTGATTGCGCTCTCCAGCTTGTACGGCGAAGAGCGTCCGGACGGCTTGGCATTAAAGATCAAGATTTCGCAAGAAGACCTGGGTGACTGGTTGGGCGTGAGCCGCCAAGGCATCAACACCGTATTGAAGGTATTGACCGCAAAAGGCCTGCTACAGGTCAGCTACTCGCGCCTCACCATCGTGAACATCGAAGGTCTGAGGATGGCGGCGCTCATTTAAATTTCTATCAAGGCCAATCCCGAGACCTCATGCGAGGCCTCGCGCCTCTACAACTCTCGCGCCAGCCGCAAGCCATCCAACACCGCCGCATGCGTATTGCGCGCGGACACCGCGTCGCCGATGCGAAAGAGTTGGAATTCCCCGGCAGGGTTGCTCGCCACTGTTTGCGCGTGGCCTGCGGTCAGGGCTGCATAGTCCACCGCGCCTTGGTTGGTGGAGTGGGGTTTGAGCTCAAAGTACAGGTCTTCCAGCGGCAGCGTGCCGTGGTTGACGACCACCTGGTCCACCACGCGCTCTTTGCGCACGCCGCCGTAGTCGCTGCCCAGCACGGCCAGCAGCTTGCCGCTTTGCGTGGGGTGGGGCGACACCGATTGCAGGCGGAAGGTGACGGTAAAGGTCACGTCCAGCTTTTGCAGGCTGCGCATATAGGGCACCAGGTTCATGGCCATCACCTCGGGCGCAAACGAGCGGTCGGGGGTAACGATCTCCAGTCGCGCGCCGCTTTGGGCAATCACTTCGGCCGCCTGCAGCGCTGAGTGGTCGCCAGCGTCATCAAACAGCAGCACGTCCTGCCCCGGTTTGACGTCGCCCGCCAAAATGTCCCAGGCAGACACCACCAGCTCGTTGCCGGTGGCCAGTACCTCAGTGTGGGGCAGTCCACCAGTGGCGATGATGACCACGTCCGGTTTCTCGGCGCGCACTGTTGCCGCGTCGGCCAAGGTGTTAAAGCGGAACACCACGCCTTGCTCTTCGCAGCGCGCCATGCGCCAGTCGATGATGCTCATCATCTCTTTGCGCCGCGCGCTCAGCGCC
>CANBQX010000139.1 GCA_947371775.1 Comamonadaceae bacterium | reverse complement strand
TGGGCGTTGGCGTGCTGAAGGTTGCCGATCACCTGCGCCTCGCGCTCAGGCCGGAAGACGACCGAACCCTCGGTTTTTTTCAGCTCACCCACCTCGTGGGCCAGACCGGCGCGGCGGTTGAGCAGCGCCAGCAGCTCCAAGTCCAGGGCATCGATTTGCACGCGCAGTTCAGACAGTGTTTTGCTCATCAAAGTTTCCTGTTTTGCGGTTCAGCCGTGGGTGCGCTCGAAGGCCTGCATGTAGTCCACCAACGCCTTCACACCAGCCAGCGGCATGGCGTTGTACAAACTTGCGCGCATGCCGCCCACCGACTTGTGGCCCTTGAGTTGCAGCAAGCCCGCGCTGGTGGCACCCTGCAAGAACGAATCGTTCAAGGCTTCGTTGCGCAGATAAAACGGCACGTTCATGCGTGAGCGGCTCTCCATTGCAACGCGGTTGTAGTACAGGCTGGAGCCGTCAATTGCTTGGTAGAGCAACTGCGCCTTGGCGATGTTTTGTGCTTCGATGGCAGGTAGGCCGCCCTGGCGCTGCAGCCAGTCGAATACCAAGCCTGCCATGTAAATGGCGTAGGTGGGCGGCGTGTTGTACATCGAGCCGTTCGCCGCCACAGTTTGGTAGTTGAAGGCACTGGGGCAGATCGCCAAGGCATGCCCCAGCAAATCCTCGCGCACCACCACCAGGGTCAGGCCTGCAGGCCCCAGGTTTTTTTGCGCACCGCCAAAGGCCAGGCCCACGCGGCTCCAGTCCACCGGGCGGGAGGCGACTTGCGATGAAAAATCCACCACCAGCGCGGCATCAGACCCCAGTGCTTTCAGGTCGGGCAGGGTGTGGAACTCCACACCGTGAATCGTCTCGTTGCTGCAAATATGCACATAGCTCGCGCCGGGGCGCAGCGCCCAGGTTGCTGGTGCGGAGATGGCAACAAAGCCATCGGCCTGTCCGCTGGACGCGACATGGGTGCGGCTGTACTTGGCGGCCTCCTGGTGCGACTTTTGGCTCCAACTGCCAGTGATCACAAAGTCGGTTTCGCCTTGCTGGTCTTTGGGTGCGCGCAATGCGCTCAGATTCAGCGGCACGATGGCGTTTTCGGCCAGCCCGCCGCCTTGCATGAACAGAATCTTGAAGTGTGCAGGCACCGCCAGCAGCGTGCGCAAGGTGGCCTCGGCATGGGCGCAAATCGCCATGAACTCCTTGCCCCGGTGACTCATCTCCATCACCCCCATACCGCAGCGCTTGCCGCTGGCATCCGGCCAGTCCAACATTTCGCGGGCTGCTTGCTCCAGCACCTCTTGCGGCATGGTGGCCGGACCGGCCGAAAAGTTATAGGGTCGGGTCACGCTCGGGGCCGCGCTCAGGCGTCGGCGGCGGTGTCGCTGTCCGTGTCGGCCTCGGGCGCATCGCCGGACTCCGACGCATTGGCGTCGTTTTCCACGATGCGTTGCAGGCCGCTGAGTTTGGATCCTTCGTCCAGACCGATCAGCGTCACGCCCTGGGTGGCACGGCCCAGTTCGCGGATCTCGCTCACCCGTGTGCGCACCAACACACCGCGGTCGGTGATCAGCATGATCTCGTCCTCGGCATGCACCAAAGTGGCGGCCACGACCTTGCCGTTGCGCTCGCTTTGCTGGATGGCAATCATGCCCTTGGTGCCCCGTCCATGGCGGGTGTATTCGGTGATGCTGGTGCGTTTGCCGTAGCCGTTTTCGGTGGCGGTGAGCACGCTTTGCAGCTCGTCTTCGGCCACCAGCATGGCGATCACGCTTTGGCCTTCTTCCAGGTTCATGCCTTTCACGCCGCGCGATTGGCGTCCGTGCGCGGTGACTTCGTCTTCGTTAAAGCGCACAGCCTTGCCGCCGTCCGAGAACAGCATCACGTCGTGCTTGCCGTCGGTGATGGCCGCGCCAATCAAGTAGTCGCCTTCGTCCAGGTTGACGGCGATGATGCCGACCTTGCGCGGGTTGCTAAAGTCGTCCAGCGGCGTCTTTTTGACGATGCCTTGTGACGTGGCCATGAACACATACTGGTCGGCGGGGAAAGTCCGCTTGTCTCCGGTGAGCGGCAGCACCACGGTGATTTTTTCGCCGTCTTGCAGCGGGAACATGTTGACAATCGGCCGCCCGCGCGAGCCGCGCGAACCCTGGGGCACTTCCCAGACCTTGAGCCAATACAGGCGGCCCCGGTTGCTGAAGCACAAGATGTAGTCGTGTGTGTTGGCAATAAAGAGCTGGTCCACCCAATCGTCTTCTTTGGTGGCGGTGGCCTGTTTGCCGCGTCCACCACGCTTTTGCGCGCGGTATTCGCTCAGAGGCTGGCTCTTGATATAGCCGCTGTGGCTGAGTGTGACCACCATGTCGGTGGGCGTGATCAGGTCTTCGGTGCTGAGATCAAACGAGCTGTGCTCCACCAGGCTGCGGCGTGCGCCAATCTTGCTTTGGCCGAATTCCTGGCGGATGGTGCCCAACTCTTCGGTGATGATGGTCGACACGCGCTCCGGCTTGGCCAGAATGTCCAGCAGGTCTTCAATCTCGGCCATCACCTCTTTGTACTCGGCAACGATCTTGTCCTGTTCCAGACCGGTCAGGCGCTGCAAGCGCATTTGCAAGATTTCTTGCGCTTGGGTGTCCGAGAGGCGGTACAGGCCGTCGCTGCCCATGCCATATTCTTTTTCCAGGCCATCAGGGCGGTAGTCGTCGGCATTCACCACGCCGCCGTCGCTGCGACTGCGTGTGAGCATTTCCCGCACCAGCTTGCTGTCCCAGCTGCGTGTCATCAGTTCGGCTTTGGCCACCGGGGGCGTGGGCGCATTGCGGATGATGGCAATAAAGTCGTCAATATTGGCCAAGGCGACGGCCAGGCCTTCGAGCACGTGGCCGCGTTCGCGGGCTTTGCGCAGGTTGAACACCGTGCGGCGTGTCACCACTTCGCGGCGGTGCTGTAAAAACACCTCGATCAAGTCTTTGAGGTTGCACAGCTTGGGCTGCCCGTCCACCAAGGCCACCATGTTCATGCCAAAGGTGTCTTGCAACTGGGTTTGCTTGTAGAGGTTGTTCAGCACCACTTCGGGCACTTCGCCACGCTTGAGCTCGATCACCAGGCGCATGCCGGACTTGTCCGACTCGTCCTGAATATGGCTGATGCCTTCGATCTTCTTCTCGTGCACCAGCTCGGCCATGCGCTCTTGCAGGGTCTTTTTGTTGACCTGGTAGGGCAGCTCGTCCACGATGATGGCCTGGCGTGCGCCTTTGTCGATGTCTTCAAAGTGGCATTTGGCCCGCATGACGACCTTGCCGCGTCCGGTGCGGTAACCGTCTTTGACGCCGTTGATGCCGTAAATAATGCCGGCGGTCGGAAAGTCTGGCGCAGGCACGATGTCCATCAGGTCATCAATGGAGGCGTCCGGGTGGCGCAGCAAATGCAAACAGGCGTCTACCACTTCATTCAGGTTGTGCGGCGGAATGTTAGTGGCCATACCCACGGCAATACCGCCCGAGCCATTGACCAGCAAATTCGGAATGCGGGTGGGCATCACCAGCGGCTCTTTTTCGGAGCCATCGTAGTTGGGCCCGAAATCCACGGTTTCTTTGTCCAAATCGGCCAGCAGTTCGTGGGCGATCTTGGCCAAGCGGATTTCGGTGTAACGCATGGCCGCCGCGTTGTCGCCGTCAACCGAGCCGAAATTGCCCTGGCCATCGACCAGCATGTGGCGCATGGAAAAGTCCTGCGCCATGCGAACAATGGTGTCGTAGACCGACTGGTCGCCGTGGGGGTGGTACTTACCAATCACGTCGCCCACGATACGCGCCGACTTTTTGTAGGGGCGGTTCCAGTCGTTGTTGAGCTCGTGCATGGCAAACAGCACGCGCCGATGCACCGGTTTGAGGCCATCGCGGGCGTCGGGCAGGGCGCGCCCCACAATGACGCTCATCGCGTAGTCCAGGTAGCTGCGCCGCATCTCCTCTTCAAGGCTGATGGGCAGAGTTTCTTTGGCGAACTGTGTCATGGGTGTTTTTATGGGTATGCGGTCAGGGTCTAACCCGCCATTCTACGGCCCGCTGCTACGCACCGTCTGGGTGCAGCCCTTTGCTGATCCATCGCAAAGGTGTCACCTGCACGCAACGGGTTTCGCTCTTTTGGGGCAGGGCTGTGGCACAATCCGCCGAACGCCGGCCTTGCTTGGAGCAGCAGGCGCCTCAAACCTTGTCCGCAGCCTGGCTGCATTTGATTCCGAAAAGGAAATAGCATGATTAAGTTGAATAAAGTTGCAGCCGTTCTCGCGATTGCTGCCTTTGCATCCGTGGCCGGCGCACAAGAGATCCATAACTGGCGCAACGCCACCGGTGACGTGTGGAAAAACTCCACGGGCCAATGCTGGCGTGATGCAACTTGGACGCCCGCCACTGCAGCCGCTGGTTGCGATGGCGCGATCGCTGCAGCCGCACCCGCCGCAGCTGCTGCACCGACCAAAGCTGCATCTACGCCCGCCGCGGCTTCTGCACCCGCTGCACCAGCGGTGGCCGCTGCTGCGCCAGCTGTTGCAGCAAAACCCGTTGCCAGCAAAGTAACGTACGCTGCTGACGCATTCTTTGACTTTGACAAGAGCGTGCTCAAGCCCGAAGGCAAGGCTAAGCTGGATGATCTGGCTGGCAAGCTCAAAGGCATCAGCCTGGAAGTGATCATCGCCGTGGGTCACACCGACTCGGTGGGTACTGATGGTTACAACCAAAAGCTGTCCGTGGCTCGCTCAGAAGCTGTCAAAGCCTACTTGGTGTCCAAGGGTGTTGAAAAGAACCGCATCTACACCGAAGGCAAGGGCGAAACCAGCCCTGTGGCTGACAACAAAACCACCGAAGGCCGCGCTAAAAACCGCCGCGTAGAGGTGGAAGTGATCGGAACTCGCACGAACTAATCCAACAAGCCTTCGGGCTTGTAGTTCACAAGACCCGCTTCGGCGGGTCTTTTTCGTTGCAGATCAGATTTACGGGTAAACCCTTGATAATCGCCTTATGAACGCCCCACACAGCATCAACGCCGACCCGGCCGAACTGGCCAAATTTTCTGAACTGGCCCACCGTTGGTGGGACAAAGACAGTGAATTCCGCCCCCTGCACCAAATTAACCCCCTGCGCTTGGAGTGGATCAACTCTCTCTGCCCGGTGCAGGGTTTGAGTGCGCTGGACGTCGGCTGTGGTGGTGGCATCTTGGCCGACTCCATGGCACGCCGTGGCGCCCAGGTGCTGGGCATTGACCTGTCCACCAAGGCCTTGCGCGTGGCGCAGCTCCATGCGCTGGAGGCCGAAACCACCGGTGTGCGCTACCG
>CANBQX010000138.1 GCA_947371775.1 Comamonadaceae bacterium | reverse complement strand
GTACCAGGTTCAAATCGTGGGTGATCAGCAGCACGGCCATGCCCTGCTTTTTTTGCAAGTCGCCCAGCAAATCCAGAATTTGCTTGCGCACCGTGACGTCCAGCGCCGTGGTGGGCTCATCGGCCAGCAGCAGTTTGGGGCGACACGCCAAAGCCATGGCGATCATGGCGCGTTGGCGCTGGCCGCCCGACAGCTGGTGGGGATAAGCCCGGGCGCGTCGCTCGGGCTCCTGAATGCCGGTGTCGGCCAGTAAGCCGATGGCCGCCTGTGCCGCCTGGCGTGCGCTCAAACCGGTTTTGAGCTGCAACACTTCGGCGATTTGCTCGCCCACGGTGAACACCGGGTTGAGCGCGGTCATTGGCTCCTGAAAAATCATGGCAATGTCCTGGCCTCGCACACCCCGCAGCGCCTCGGGGCTTGCGTGCAACAGGTCCAGCGACAGGCCTTCGCTTTCGAAAAGCGCCTGACCGCGGCATTGAGCGCCCTGCGCAAGCCCCACCAAGCCCAAAGCGGTCACGGTCTTGCCGGAGCCCGACTCGCCCACCAAGGCCAGTTTTTCTCCCGCTTCGATGTGAAAGTCCACACCGTGCACCACCTCTTGGCTGCCAAAGGCGATGCGCAGACCTTGCACGCTCAGCAGGCTCATAGATCGGCCTTTCGGGGGTCCAGCGCATCGCGCAGGGCGTCGCCCATCAAAGTGAGCAGCAGCAACGTGAGCACCAGGACGCCAAAGGTGGCGAGCGAAATCCACCACGCATCAATGTTGTTTTTGCCCTGCGACAACAATTCCCCCAGCGAGGGTGTGCCAGGCGGAACGCCCAGGCCGAGAAAATCGAGCGAGGTCAAGGCCAAAATCGCGCCGCTCATGCGAAACGGCAAAAAGGTGACCACCGGCGTCAGGCTGTTGGGCAGCACATGGCGGGTGATGATGGTCCAGTTGGACACCCCCAGCGCCCGCGCGGCGCGCACATAGTCCATTTGCCGGTTGCGCAAAAATTCCGCCCGCACATAGTCGCTCAGCCCCATCCAGCCAAACAGGCTGAGTAAGACCAGCAGCAAGCCGATGCTGGGCGCGAACACCGCGCTGAAAATAATCAGCAAATACAGCTCCGGCATGGCGCTCCAAACCTCAATCACCCGCTGCAAGGCGAGGTCGGTCTTGCCGCCAAAAAAACCCTGAATCGCGCCCGTCACGATGCCCAAGAGCACACCGGTAGCCGTGAGCGCCAGCGCAAACAAGACGCTGACCCGAAATCCGTAAATGAGCTGGGCCAGCAAATCGCGCCCCCGGTCGTCGGTGCCCAGCCAGTTGTCCGTGGTGGGCGGCGCGGGGTTGGGCGAACGGGCGAAGTAGTTCAGCGTTTTAGGGCCGTAGCGGTTGGGGGCAAACAGCGCCCAGTTGCCGGGCTCGGCGAGCTTGTCGCGGATAAAGGGATCGAGGTAATCGGTGGGCGTGGCGAAATCGCCACCAAAGGTGGTCTCGGGATAGTCACGCGCCATGGGCCAGTAGAGCTGGCCGTGGTAGGACACCACCAGCGGCCGGTCGTTGGACACCAAATCGGCGGCCAGACTGAGCCCCACAAAAATGCAAAAAATGACCAGACTGACAAACCCCACTCGGTTGCGCCTGAAGCGCAGCCAGGCGCGGCGCGAGGGACTGAGGCTGGCGGTCGGCTTAATCGAATTTGACACGCGGATCCACCCACACATAGCAGAGGTCGGAGATCAGCTTGGTGACCAAGCCAATCAAGGTAAACAAGTACAGCGTGCCCATGACCACCGGGTAGTCGCGCCGGATCACGCTCTCGTAGCTCAGCAAGCCCAGCCCGTCCAAGGAAAACTGGGTTTCAATCAGCAGGGCCCCCGTGAAAAACGCACCGATAAATGCGGCCGGAAAACCGGTCACGATGGGAATGAGCGCATTGCGCATCACATGCTTCCACAGCACGCGGCGCTCTGACAGGCCTTTGGCACGGGCGGTGACTACGTATTGTTTGCGGATTTCCTCCAGGAACGCGTTCTTGGTCAGCATGGCGGTGGTCGCAAAACTGCCCATCACCATGGCCGTGACCGGCAGCGCGATGTGCCACAGATAGTCGGTGATGCGCGCACCCCAACTCAGCTGCTCCCAGTTGCCCGAGGTCAAACCGCGCAAGGGAAACCATTGCAATTGCCCGCCAAACACCACCAGCAGCGCCACGCCCAGCACAAAGCCGGGAATCGCATAACCCACCAGCACCAGCAACGAGGTGATCCAGTCAAACCGCGAGCCCGCGCGCACCGCCTTGGCCACGCCCAAGGGCACAGCCACCAGGTAGCTGATAAAAAAAGTCCAGAGCCCCAGGCTCATGGACACCGGCAGTTTTTCCCACACCAGTTCAGACACCTTGCGGTTCTGGAAAAAACTCGTGCCCAGGTCAAAGCGCGCGAACTGCGTCAGCATCTGCCAAAAGCGCTCGGGGGCGGGCTTGTCAAAGCCGTACAGCGCTTTGGCCTGTTCAATGCGCTTGGGGTCCACGCCTTGTGCGCCCCGGTAGCTCAGTCCCCCGCCTTCGGCACCACTGCCAGCGCCCGCCTTGGCTTCGGCCAGGTACTGCTCCACCGGCCCGCCGGGCACAAACTGGATCACGACAAAGGTCAGCAACAAAATACCCAGCAGGGTCGGCACCATCAGCACCAGGCGTTTGAAGATGTAGAGCAACATGGTCAGCGGGCCCACCAGGTGTCGATGGCCCAGGTTTCACCTTGGGCATAGGGCGGCAGCACGGCCGGTTTTTGCAGGCGCCAGGCGTTGTAGGCAATCCGGTGGGTGGCGGCCGACCACTGCGGCACAAAGATGTGGCTGTGCGCAATCACCCGGTCCAGCGCCCGGCAAGCCGGCAGCAAATCGGCCTGCGACTTGGCGGCCACCATGCGGGTGATCAGTGCGTCCACGGCAGGATTTTTGATACCGCTGTGGTTGCCCGAGTCTTCCTGGTCGGCGGCCTTGCTGCCAAACAAATCGGCGAACTCCTGGCCCGGGTTGTGGGTGCCGCCATAGGCCAGCGAGGTGATGTCAAAGTCAAATTTTTGCAGGCGCTGCTGGTACAGCGCGTAGTCCACCGGGCGGAACTTGAGCGTCACGCCGATTTTTTCCAAATTGCGCGCCCAGGGCGTGACCACGCGGGCGCCGCCCTCGTTGCTGTCCAGGTACTCCAACTCGAGGGGCTCATTGGCGCTGTTGCGCAGAGCCCCATTGCGGTATTCCCAGCCGGCGTCTTTGAGCAATTGCTGCGCCTGGCGCAAGTTGCTGCGCAAGCTGCTGTCACCGTCGGTGCGCGGTGCCATCGCCATCGCGCCGAATACGCTGGCAGGCAGCTGGGCGCGCCAGGGCTCTAACAGCGCCAGTTCTTTGGCGTCGGGAACGCCTGCCGCCTGGCAGGCCGTGTTGCCAAAAATGCCCTGCACGCGCTGGTAGGCGCCGTAAAACATTTGCCGGTTCATCCACTCGTAGTCCAGCGCCAGGCCCAGCGCCTGTCGCACCCGCAGGTCCTTGAGCTTGTCACGCCGCAGGTTGAGCACATAGCTCTGGAAACCGGTGGGCAGGCGGTGGGCAAATTCGGCCTTGACCAATTCGCCGCTGTCAAACTTGCGGCCCGTGACGCGCCGCGCCCAGTCACCCGCCGAGAAAAACCGCATCAGATCAAACTCACCCGCCTTGAGCGCCTCCAGGCGCGCGGTGTTGTCTTTGTAAATTTTGACGGTGACCTGGTCAAAGTTGGCGGTGCCGAGCCGCACATTCAGGTCTTGGGCCCAGTAGGCGCTATCGCGCACATAGCTGATGTCCTTGCCGAAATTGACCGGGCCAATCTTGTAGGGCCCACTGCCAATCGGAATGTCCATGACCACCTGGTCAAAGGGCTTGGCCACGCCGCCAGACTCGCCCCAGCGGTGGCTGAACACCGGCAGACCGCCCACCGTCAGGGGCAGCTCGCGGTTGGGCTTTTTAAAGCGAAAGCGCACGGTGCGTGCGTCCAGCACGTCCACGCCCGCCACATCTTCGAGCTGGCTGCGGTAGCTGGGCGATACGAACTTGCCGTTGAGCGTGTCAAAGCTGTGCTTCACGTCCAGCGCCAACACCGGGTCGCCATTGTGAAAACGCGCCTGGGGGCGCAGCCGGAAGGTGGCACTCAGGCCGTCCGGGGCCACGCTCACGTCCTCGGCCAAGAGCCCGTAAGCGGCCGCCGTTTCGTCCAAGGCGCTGGTGAGCAGAGAGTCAAACATCAGCGCGCTCAAGTAAGCCGGGGCCGAACCTTTGATGGTGAAGGGGTTGTACTTGTCAAAGGTCGAGGTGCGCTGGTTGCTCACCAAGCGAAGCTCGCCGCCCTTGGGCGCCACGGGGTTGACGTAGTCGAAGTGCGCAAACCCGGCCGGGTATTTCAGTTCGCCCCACAGCGCATAGCCGTGCGCCGCGAAGGCCGACCCGTACGAGAAAGCGACGACAAGGAGCAGCAAAAAACGCATGCGACAATTCTGCCTCACTCCCCCAAGACACATTTCAAGAGGACGATATGGGCTTTCTAGCAGGCAAGAAGTTGTTGATCACGGGCGTACTGTCCAACCGTTCCATCGCCTATGGCATCGCCAAGGCCTGCAAAGCCCAGGGCGCGGAGCTGGCGTTCAGCTATGTCGGTGAGCGCTTCAAGGAACGCATTACCGAATTTGCCGCCGACTTCGGCTCCACGCTGGTGTTTGACTGCGATGTGGGCGACGACGCCCAGATCGAACGCCTGTTTAGCGATCTTTCCAGCCACTGGCCCACGTTTGACGGCTTTGTCCACGCGATTGGCTTTGCGCCGCGCGAGGCCATTGCCGGCAATTTTCTAGACGGCCTGAGCCGCGAGGGCTTCAAGATCGCCCACGACATCAGTGCCTACAGCTTCCCCGCCATGGCCAAAGCAGCCTTGCCCTATCTGAACCCCAAGTCGGCCCTGCTGACCCTGAGCTATCTGGGGGCTGAGCGCATCATCCCCAACTACAACACCATGGGACTGGCCAAGGCGTCGTTGGAGGCATCCGTGCGCTACCTGGCAGAAGCGATTGGCCCGAAGGACATTCGTGTGAACGGCATCAGCGCGGGGCCCATCAAAACATTGGCCGCCAGCGGCATCAAGGATTTCGGCAAGCTGCTCAATTTGGTAGCGGATGCTTCGCCCATCCGGCGCAATGTCACGACCGAAGACGTGGGCAATGTGGCCGCCTTCCTGCTGAGCGACCTGGCCGCGGGTGTCACCGCCGAAATCACCTACGTGGATGGCGGCTACAACAAGACCATGGGCGTGACCACCGAATAAGCCG
>CANBQX010000137.1 GCA_947371775.1 Comamonadaceae bacterium | reverse complement strand
CTCGAGCCCGCACTCGCCCTGCCGGTGCCCGTACGCATGGTGGCAAGCGAGGGCAAGTTTGCAGACCTGCTGGCCCAGCTGGCCCTCAACCGGCTGGACTTGGTGATTGCGGACGAACCCATGTCCAAGCGCCTCAATGTGCGCGCTTTTAACCATGCACTCGGGCGCAGCAGCATGGCGTTTTTTGCGACGCCCGCGCTGGCGGCGCAACTTCAAGGCAGCTTCCCTCGATGCCTGAACGGTTTCCCCATGCTGATTCCGGGGGTTCAGGCCTCAGCGCGCCAGCAGCTGGAGGCCTGGTTCACCCGACACAGCATTAGCCCGCGCATCGTGGGCGAATTTGACGATGGCGCTCTGATGACCGCCTTTGGCCGTCAGGGCAAAGGCGTCTTCTTGGTGCCAGGCGTGATGGAGGCGGAAACCGTGGCCCAATTTGGCGTGCAGTGCGTGGGCCGCAGCGAGGAGTTGGTGGATGAGTTTTTCGCAGTTTCGGTAGAGCGGCGCATCACCCACCCCTGCGTGGTGGCGATCACCGATGCCGCACGAGGCCAGTTGTTTGGCTAAGTGCCAATAGTGCGCGACCGGCCGCGCCCCGCGGGTCGCAGCGGTACGATTCCTTGTGCCACAAGCGCTCCCAAGCCAACCACCGCAGCGGCAAAGGCCTGTGTCCACTGCCAGGCGCCGCCCAATGCAAACAAGATCAGCATCACGTAGAAGGGTGTGGCATTGATATGCAAGGACGACATGGCGATACCCAAGCTGCCGATCGACCGGATCCACAGCACCTGGCTAATGGCCAGGCCACCAATGGCAAACACGGCCAAGGCGCCCAGCTCTTTGGCCCCGAGCACATCCCACCGGGGGCCAGCCCCACCCAGCAGGGCATTCACGCCGGCAGCGACGCTGGTTGCCAGGGCGGCACCGGTGATCGTGACTGTGGTGCGGCCCAAGGGAGTGAGGGTGGGGAAGGCGCTGACTGTCATGCGCGAACCCAAGGTGTAAAGCACGATAGAGCCCAAACACAGCAAGGCACCCAGGCCCCATCCCATGCCATCGCTGCCACCTTGCAAGACCATCACGCCGCCCGCCATGCTGAGCAAGACGCCCAGCAGTAATGCGAGCGTCATCTTGCGTCCGTCGAGTGCCACTTCAATGGCGATGCCCACCACCGGCATGGCCGCAGAGATGATGGCCACCGTCACCATATTGGTTTTGCCCTGCCCCAGCACCAGCAGGAAAGCACCCAGCCCCAGGCCAGCACCCCCCACCAACAAGCCTTTGCCCCAATCGGCAGATCGCAGCGCTTGGCGTCCCTCGGTAAACCACCACAGTGGCAGCAAGAACAGGGCAGCCATGACCATGCGTGCGGCGGTCAAGGGCAGTGCCGGAACCGGTGCGATGAGCAGGTCGGCCGCGGGCAGGCCCACCGCCCAGATCAGCATGGACAGCATGCACAGCACATTGGCACGCACCAGGCCACGGCCTGGCTGCAAATCAGACACCACCGTGAGGATGGGTCGGATCAATCCATAGCACGGTTTCGGGCTTCTCGGCGGGCTCAATGTCCATGTTCACGGCAATGGCCTGCCCATCGCTGCGGCACAGCACGCATTCCAGGGCTTCGTCGGCGCTGGCATTGATCTCTTGGTGCGGTACAAAGGGCGGCACATAAATAAAGTCGCCGGGCCCCGCCTCAGCGGTAAATTCCAGGGCGTTGCCCCAGCGCATGCGGGCGCGACCTTTGACGACATAAATCACACTCTCTAGCGGCCCATGGTGGTGCGCACCGGTTTTGGCATTGGGGTGGATATGGACGGTACCTGCCCACAGCTTTTGAGCACCCACGCGGGCAAAGTTAATGGCCGCTTTGCGGTCCATGCCCGGTGTAGATGGCACGTTGCCATCGAGCTGATCGCCCGGCACGACGCGCACGCCATCGTGTTTCCAGTCGGTGGGGGTGGAGGGTGCGTTGTGTTCGGGTTGGGCCATGGTCTTGTTTTTGGTTTCTGGGTTATGGGTTGACGCCCCATCTATTTAGGTTCAGTTTCAATTCGAATGCGGGCGGGTACTTTTACGACAATGTTGGTGTACTGCAGTGCGGCACCGATGCCGGCATCGTTGCAGCTATCGGTATTCAGCATGATGCAAATTCTGAAACCCGCAGCACCGAGCCCGTCAAATTCTCCTGTGGGATTCAGGAGCACGTAACTACTCGTGTTGTGTACAGCGGTCCAATCAGGAGGCAATTTCAACGCTTCGTGAACACGCAAAACAGCTTCACCATTATTCACCGTGCGACTCGAATCCTTGTCGACAAATACCAACCAACCGCCAATCCATGACCGGCCACCAGTACAAGTTGAGCCGTCGGTAGACGGGCATACCGTCACGATCGTATTCCGCTTGATCGCCTCGCTGCGCGCCAGGTTCAAGTCTTCCACCAACTGGTTGGCATAGGTAGTGCGGCGGTTGCTGTCGATGGACGACTTGTAGGATGGCATGGCCAGCGCCAGCAACAATGCCATGATGGACACCGTCATCATGGTCTCCACCAAAGTGATGCCTCTGTGGTGTAGGCGATTGACGCGGGGGTTTTTCATTTTGGAGATTCGAATGGGTTTTGGTCCGTGCGGTGCATAAGACACCCCGTCCTCACCAGGACGAAACCATACCGAAAATGACCAGGTCGTGGTACAAACATCACCCAACTATATCCACATATCCGCTTTTTGAAAGTGGGTGCCTAATGGACTTCGCGCTGACAAATTTGTGAATGAAGCACCATGAAAAATACACTGTATTTCAATCGCCAACGCGGCTTTACCTTGATCGAGTTGCTCATCGTGCTCGCGATTGCGGGCCTGCTGACGCGCATAGCCTACGGAAGTTACGCCGCCAGTGTGGCCAAGGGCCGGCGCAACGCCGCCCAAGGTTGCTTGATGGAGCAGGCCCAGTACATGGAACGGGTGTACACCGTCAATATGAGCTACGCCAGCGGCACACTGCCCGCCGCCTCGCAGCAGTGCCAATCCGACCTGGCAGCACATTACACGTTCAGCGTACCGACGCTTTCGGCAAGCTCGTTTGTTGTGCGAGCATCCGCTACGGGCAAGCAAATCACCTTAGATTCGTCGTGCAACGCGCTAACGGTGGATCAAAAGGGAGCTCGCAGTCCGGCGACAGGTTGCTGGTAACTGTTAATCAAACAACTGCGCAAACTGCTGCGCCGGGTAGCTTCGACCCGCGGTGTAGCGCACCCAGTTGCGTGTGTCCGCCGAAGTTTGAGCCACAGCAGGCGCTGCGGCCGTGGAAACACGGGGGTATTGCACCCACTGCAGGGTTTCTGCCACGGTGGTGCTGCTCACCACCCGTTGGACTGCCGCGCCCAGGTAGTGAACCCAGTTTTTGCGCTCATCGGCGCTGCCATCCAAGTTCGACGCAGCCTTGACCGGTCCGCCCGCATAGCGCACCCAGTTTTCACGTTTTTCGGCAGGGCGGGTTGGCGCGATGGCCGCCACTTTGGCATCCGCCGCCGAAAGCGCTGCCAGCACTGCGGGACGCGCCGCTTCATTTTTAGCCAGCACCAGTTGCACCAACTGGTTGTGGTTGGGAACCTTGAGTGCCGACGCGCTCAAGGTCCGGCTGTTGGGACCGGCACTAAATGCCTGTGGATTCAAACTGACAAAGGCTTGGGCCAACAAATCGGCATTGAGCGGGCTGTTGGGCAACGTCTTAGTCACGATGCGTGACAGTGCTTCGCCCACCGCCGGTGTGTAGCTATGGGACGAGCCCAGTCCAGCCAGCGCGCTTGGCGCCATGGCGGACGGCCCCGCAGCTGGGGCTGCCAGCGCGAGCGAACCCAAGGCACAGAGCCCCAAAGCGCACACGGTACGTTGAAAAGTGCGGGGCAAACATGCAAGGGCGTGGGTCAAAACGGGCATGGCGGTCTCTTAAAGGGGTCATCAGGGCGCTGCGGGTGTCAAGAAGCTGACTTCCGGGGGAACCGGCCGGCTGCAGACACTTCTCAGCAAATGCCATGCCAGGCCGAGCGTGGCGATTAGATTCTAATTTGACAATCATCATCGCCGCAATGGCCTGCGCATAAACTGGCGCCTGAATTCCACCCCGGAGACCTGGCTTTGACGCATTTATTACGGCGATTTCTTGCGATATGTGCCCTGGCGCCGCTGTGGCTGGGCATGGGTTCGGCCCAGGCCGGTGCCGAGCTGCAATGCACGTTTGAGGTCAATTCCGAGACGCATTACCGCGCCTTTGGCCCTGCGACCGACCCCTACACGGTGGCAGCGGTGCCGGTGGGAAACCGGTTTCGGGTCAAGGCCATTGTGCTGGCCGCAGCGCCGGGCGCAGCCGGCACCCCAATCGAGAGCGTCAATCTCTACGTCTACTACAACACCCGGCGCCAACCCATGGTCATGCAACACCTGCAATTTCTGCAGCCTCTACCGGCGCAAAACCCACAGTCCGACGCCCTGACAGGCCGTGTTTCCCTGTATTCGCCCCTCTTGGGCAAAGAACTGCAGTACCGCTGCGCTTTGGCGGAGGTGTCGCCATGAAAACGCTGATCCAGAAATGGCTCGCCGTCGGGCTGTGGGTGGTGGCAAGCGCCACGCTGCACGCTGAGACGACGCGCAAAGACACGGTATCGCTGGTGGTCGTGGGCGACATCATGCTGGAGGACGGGCCCAGCCAGGCTATGCGCCGAGGGCGCGATCCCTTTGCCGGCTTTGCCAAGCTGTTTCGCGAGGCTGACATCCGCGTGGGCAACCTGGAATGCGTGGTCGCCACCATCGGCAGCCCCGAGAACGACAAGCCCAATGTGTTTCGTGTCTCCCCCAAGAGCTTGCAATTTGTAAAACGCCACTTCGACGCCGTTGGCCTGGCCAACAACCATTCCGGCGACTATGGGCCGCAAGCCTTTGCGCAAATGCTGGGTTTCTTGAAAACCGCGGGCTTGGGCGTGTACGGCGGCGGCATGAACTTGAGCGAAGCACACACCCCGTGGATCGTGGAACGCAAGGGCCTGCGCGTGGCGCTTTTGGGCTACGACGAGTTTCAGCCGCGCAGCTTTGAGGCCGACACCGACAAACCGGGCGTGGCATGGAGCGAGGACGCCCAGGTGGTGCGCGACATTCAGGCGGCGCGCAGCCGATGGAAGGCCGACGTGGTGATTCCCATCATGCACTGGGGCTGGGAAGACCCGGTGTCCAACGTACGCCAGCGGCAGCTGGCGCGCGTCATGATTGACGCCGGTGCCGACGCGGTGATCGGTGGCCACCCCCACCAGGTGCAAGACACGGAGCGCTACAAAGGCAAACCTGTTTTTTACAGCCTGGGCAACTTTGT
>CANBQX010000136.1 GCA_947371775.1 Comamonadaceae bacterium | reverse complement strand
TCAAAAAAGAAGTGCCCGACCCATGCAAACGCATAGCCCTGCAAAAGCGCCACCACGATCAAGCCTGGCGCCGCATTCAGCAGCGCAGTGACCAAGAGCACTGCCGCAATGCTGGTGCCCACAAAGTGCAGGCGGCGCGACACGCGGTTGGCGTGCTCCTCCAAATAAAAGGGATAGAAGTCGGCGAAGCTGGTATAGCGCTCTTCGGGGTTCATGCAGCCCCCACCACCTGCACCGCTGCGCCATCGCCGCGCGCGGCAATCGCACCAATTTCAAACACCTGCTCACCGCTTGCGCGCAGGCTTGCCGCACACGCCGCCGCTGCTGCAGCATCCACCACCACGACCATGCCAATGCCGTTGTTGAAGGTGCGGTTCATCTCGATGTCGTCAATGCCGGCAGTCGCTTGCAGCCAGGCGAACAATTCGGTTTGCGGCCAGCTGCCTTTTTGCAGCACGGCGGCGCAGCCTTCGGGCAGCACGCGGGGAATGTTTTCCAGCAGGCCGCCACCGGTGATGTGGGCCAGGGCCTTGATGCCGCCGTTGGCGTCACTGTGCGGGTGGGCGGCCAGGGCCGCGAGCACGTTTTTCACGTACAGGCGGGTGGGCTCCATCAGCGCTTGTTTGAAGGGCTTGCCGTCCAGCGTGGCGGGCGTGTTGGCACCAGCGCGCTCAATGCATTTGCGCACCAGGCTAAAGCCGTTGCTGTGCACGCCGTGCGAGGCCAGGCCCAGCACTACGTCGCCTGGGCGCACGTGCTGGCCGGTCAAAATCTTGGACTTTTCTACGGCGCCCACAGCAAAGCCTGCCAGGTCGTATTCACCCGCGGGGTACATGCCTGGCATTTCCGCGGTTTCGCCGCCAATCAGCGCGCAGCCCGAGAGTTCGCAGCCCTTGGCGATGCCACCGATCACCGCTGCGGCCGTGTCCACATCGAGCTTGCCGCAGGCAAAGTAGTCCAGAAAGAACAAGGGTTCCGCGCCTTGCACCAGCACGTCGTTCACGCTCATGGCCACCAGATCGATGCCCACGGTGTCGTGCATATTCCATTCAAAGGCGAGCTTGAGCTTGGTGCCCACGCCGTCGGTGCCGCTGACCAAGACCGGTTCCTGGTAGCGTTTGGGCACTTCAAACAGCGCGCCAAAGCCGCCAATGCCGGCCAGCACGCCTTCGCGCATGGTTTTTTTGGCCAGGGGCTTGATGCGTTCGACCAGGGCATCGCCCGCGTCAATGTCCACGCCTGCGGCTTTGTAGGACAGGGGGGTGGTGGGGGTCAATGGTGAGGTCATGAAGAGTTGGGGCTCCCGAAGGGCTGCCCGATAGAATCAAGCCCTGATTTTACGGGCTCACCCCGTTCCACCTTGGAGTCCTCGTGACCGATGCGCAGAAAAGTTTGGCCGCGTGGGCCGCAATCGCCGGAATTTTCCTGCTGATGCTGTGGTTTTTGGCGCCCGTGATGGCGCCATTCATCGTGGCGGCGGTACTGGCCTACGCGCTGACCCCGCTGGTGGATACCTTGGATGCCGCGCTGCAAGGCCGTGTCCCGCGCGTGCTGGCGGTGGTGGTGGTCGAGCTGCTGTTTGTGGTGCTGGCGCTGGGCTTGGTGCTGTTGGTGGTGCCGATCTTGGTCAAAGAGCTTCCTGCCATGCGCGATCAATTGCCCATCTTCTTGGACAAGGTCAACCTGACGGTGCAACCGCTGCTGCACAAACTGGGCATCAAACTCAGCCTGGATCTGGCCAGCATCAAGACCTTTGTGATGACTTACCTCAACGCCAATTTTGAAGATTCGCTCAGCTCCGTCTTGTCCTCGGTCAAATTGGGCGGGAGTGCCGCCGTTGCAGTGCTGGGCAATGTGGTGTTGATACCGGTGGCCCTGTTTTACTTGCTGATGGATTGGGAGCGCTTTATGCGCACCCTGCGCGAATTGATTCCGCCACGCTTGCGTTCCGCCACCGATAGCTTTTTGCTGGAGGCCGATCAGGTGCTGGGTGAATACCTGCGCGGCCAGTTGATCGTCATGGGGGTGCTGGCGGTGTACTACAGCATCGGCTTGGGCCTCTTCGGCTTGGACCTCGCGGTGCCGATTGGCACATTTACCGGCCTGGCCGTGTTCGTGCCCTATCTCGGCTTCGGTCTGGGCCTGGTGCTGGCGCTGCTGGCGGGCTTGTTGGAGTTCGCCAATACGGGCGGTGCAACCCATGCGGTGCTGATGGTGGCGGTGGTGTTTGGCTGTGGCCAAGTGCTGGAGAGCTTTTTTCTGACGCCACGTCTGGTGGGCGAGCGCATTGGTTTGCACCCCTTGGCCGTGATTTTTGCCTTGCTGGCCTTTGGCGAGCTGTTTGGTTTTGTCGGTATTTTGGTGGCGCTGCCGGTCAGCGCCGTGCTGCTGGTGGCCATACGGCGTGTGCGCACAGGCTACCTGGCCAGCGGTCTGTACCAAGGACGTGGCCCGGGCCACCGCTAGCGCGCCAGCATGCAGCAAATCGCTTTGGACATCGGCCTGGTCCCGGTCCCTACTTTCGATAATTTTTTCACCGGCCCCAACGCTGCGGTGGTGGAGCAGCTCCAAAGCTGGCTTAGCCCGCAAGTCGCGGGCCATGCCCCTTTGACGGCCTACCTGTGGGGCCCGCAAGGCAGTGGCAAGAGCCATTTGCTGCAAGCCGCTTGTGACCAATGGAGCGCGCAAGGGCATGGCGTAGGCCGCATGGATGCGCACACCGGCGAGGCCTGCACCTTTGACGAACGCTGGGCGGCGGTTGTCTTGGATGACGTCGATGGCTACACCCCCGCCCAACAGCAGCTCGCATTCAGCTGGTTTGTGCAGGCCCATACCTTGCAGCGTCCGGTACTTGCCGCAGGGCTTGTGGCCCCCACGCTTTTGACCTTGCGGGAAGACCTGCGCACCCGTTTGGGCTGGGGCCATGTGCTGGGCTTGGACTTGCTCAGCGATGCGCAAACCCGAGTAGCACTGCGCCAGGCGGCCGATGCGCGCGGCTTGGCACTGAGCGACGAGGTGATGGACTTCACCCTGCGCCGCTTCAGCCGCGACCTGGGCAGCCTGATGCAGCTGCTCGATACCTTGGACCGCTACGCGCTGCAAACCCAGCGCGCGCTGACCATCCCCCTTGTGAAATCAATGCTGGAGAACGCATGAGCTTGCCGAAATTGGCCCTATTTGACCTGGACCACACCTTGTTGCCGATTGACTCGGACTACTCCTGGGGCCAGTTCACGGCCGCGCGGGGCTGGACCGACCCCGTCGAATTCACCCGCCAGAACGATGCTTTTTATGCCCAGTACAAAGCAGGCACTTTGAATATTTACGAGTACGCCCGTTTTGCCACGGCCGCCTTTGTGCGCCAGGGCGAGGCCCGGAGCCTGGCTGCCCATGCCGACTACATGCGCACCGTGGTGCAGCCCGCCATCAAGCCCCAGGCACTGAAACTGGTGCAAGAGCACAAAGCTGAAGGCGCCACCGTGATCGTGGTCACCGCCACCAATGAATTCGTAACCGGCCCGATCGCCAAGGCCTTTGGCGCCGACGCGCTGATGGCGGTGGACATCGAGCGCGACACCCGTCCCGGCGGCACCGGCTGGTTTACCGGCGAAGTGCGTGGCATTCCGAGCTTTCGCGAAGGCAAGGTGCAGCGCGTGGAGGCCTGGCTTGCCGAGCGCGGATGGGGCTGGGCCGACGTGCACAGCACCTTTTATTCCGACTCCATCAACGACCTTCCGCTCCTGGAAAAAGCCAACGTGCCCGTCGCCACCAACCCGGACGATCCACTGCGCGCCATTGCCCAAGCCCGGGGATGGCGCATACTCGAACTCTTCAACACCGCGTCCGACAGTGGCGCCGCAGGCTAAGCGCGCCACAACAGCGCATGCGCCACAAGGACCTATGATCAAAAAATTCATCAGCAAGCTGCTCGGACTCCCGGGCGGTGCCGCCGCAACGGCGGGCAAACCAAACTTTGGTAAGCGGGTCGAGGTACCCGTCAGCGCCCACGGCATTGATGTGAGCCTGGTCGACGACCGCGCCATCAATGTGGTGCGCACTTTGCAAGACGCCGGTTTTGTCGCTTACATCGTGGGCGGCGCGGTGCGCGACCTGCTGCTGGGCTTGCGCCCCAAAGACTTTGACGTAGCCACCGACGCCACGCCCGAGCAAGTCAAGAGCCTGTTTCGCCGCGCCTTCATCATCGGTCGGCGCTTTCGCATCGTCCATGTGGTTTATGGGCGCGGTCGCGAGCACGAGGTGATTGAGGTTTCCACCTTCCGTGCTTATTTGGACAATGCGGCGGCCGAGCAAGTGGCGGGCAACGAGAAGACCAGCAAAAGCGAGCTCGCGGGTCTGAAGCACGCGGTGGACTCTACGGGACGCGTGCTGCGCGACAACGTGTGGGGCCCGCAAGAAGAAGACGCGGTGCGGCGCGACTTCACCATCAACGCCATGTATTACGACCCGGCCACGCAAATCGTGGTCGACTACCACCAAGGCCTCAAAGACGCCAAAAACCGCACCCTGCGCATGATTGGTGACGCGGCCGTGCGCTACCGCGAAGACCCGGTGCGCATCATCCGCGCGGTGCGCTTTGGCGCCAAGCTCAGCGGCTTGGGCTTCAAGCTCGACCCCAAAACCGCCGCGCCGATTGCCAAGTGTTTGCCGCTGCTGACCGATGTGCCGCAAAGCCGCTTGTTCGACGAAATGCTCAAGCTGCTGCAGACCGGTCACGCGCTGGCGTCGATTGCGCAGTTGCGCAAGCTGGGTCTGACAAAAGGCATTTACCCCTTGCTCGACGTGGTGGTGGAGCGTGCGGAATCGCCCTTTGTCAACGCGGCCCTGCAAGACACCGACCGCCGTGTCGGCGAAGGCAAACCGGTCGCACCCAGCTTCTTGCTGGCCTGCGTGCTGTGGGCGGATGTGCGTGACGGTTGGGCGGCGCGCCTGGAGCAACGCCAGCATTCGCACCCGGCATTGCAAGACGCGATTGACGATGTGTTCAACGCCCGCATTGGCGATGTCTCCGGCCGGGGCAAGCTCGCCGGTGATATGCGCGAGATTTGGATGATGCAGCCGCGCTTTGAAAAACGCGTGGGCAGTGCCCCCTTTGGGCTGGTGCAACAAGAGCGCTTCCGCGCGGCCTTTGACTTCATGCGCCTGCGCGCTGACATTGGCGAAGTGGACGAAGCCCTGGGCGACTGGTGGCAAGAGTTCAGCACCGGCGACGACCAGCTGCGCGAAGACCTGGTGGACCAGGTTCGCCAGGAAACCCAAAAACGCGCGCGCAGCCCCAAGGTGCAGCGTGCGCCCGCACCCGAGGGTGCACCCGCAGCACGCAGCGCTTCGTCGGCGCCCGGTGATGCAGCACCTTTGACCGACACCGCTGGCGACGATGCGCCCCGCCCCAAGCG
>CANBQX010000135.1 GCA_947371775.1 Comamonadaceae bacterium | reverse complement strand
AGGATGTTGATCAGGTTGTTCAGGCTGTTGACCAGGCGAGGAACGCTGGCCTGGTACATGGAAATCGTCATGGGTTTTTCTCCGGTTGGGATGGGTGCCCCTTGATAGGGTCGGGGGCATCTTAAGGGGCTGGTGGGATGAATGAGCCTGCAGCTTCAAGGGCAAATCAATTTGATCTTGGGAAAGTAGGTTTTGTAGCGTCCCGCATCGCGGGTGAGTAGTTTGAAACCTTCTGCCTGGGCATGTGCGCCGATGAAGAAGTCGGGCAGTACCCCGGTTTTGTTGCCGCCGCGTTCGCGATAGCGTCGAAACGCTGTGGCGGCCAGCTGTGCGGCGGGGCGCGTCAGGTCTCGGAGATCAACATCCAGTTTGCGCAAGAACGCGTCAATGTGGGGGCCTGCCGTGTTGTGGGTGTGCAGCTCGGCGTAGACCACAAAATTGGTGACCAGTTGATTTTTTTGTTTGGCAGACATTAGTTCCCGTAATGACCAGTTGAGCCATACAGGGTCGTTATGGATTACGTCCACAAAGACGTTGGTGTCTACCAAGATCATGGCTTATTCCAGTCTTCGCCACGCGTCATCCGCATCAGGTCGTCAGCGCTCATGCCATCTTTGGCGATACCAATGAATGCGCGAATGGGGTCATCAGCGGCCAAAAAGGACAAGTCAGCTTCAGCGGCCGATGGTGTTTGGTTTGTCGCCGTGTTGAGCCATTGCGCGACGGCTTCTTGGACCACCTGCGATTTGGTCATATGCATTTGCTTGCAGTATGCGTTGAGGGTTTTTTCGATGGTTGGGGTAAGGCGAACTGAGAGCATGGCACCTCCTTGTCATACAATTTTTCTTAGTGTATTACAGACTTGGGAATTCCGCACACTTCGGCGCACCGTTGTATAGACCACCTGCCGTTATGCTTAGCCCGAACTGCTTGTGTTGACCGAATCCCCCGGAGACCGCCCATGAATGCCCCTGCCGCCACGCACGCGCTGCTGCCCCAGATCAATCAGCGCAATGTCCCGTCTGAACTCACAGCCGAGCTCAAGGCGCGCTTTGGAGCGCAGTGTTCCACAGCGCTTGCCGTGCGCGAGCAGCACGGCCGCGACGAATCCGCGTTTGAAGCGCCGCCCCCGGCCGCCGTGGTGTTTGCCGAGTCCACGATGGACGTGGCCGACGCGGTGCGATTGGCCGCGCAATACCGCGTGCCGGTGATTCCCTTTGGCGTAGGCTCTTCGCTGGAAGGGCATTTGCTCGCGGTGCAAGGCGGCATCAGTATTGACGTGAGCCGCATGAACCAGGTCGTCGCTATCCATGCCGACGACTTGACGGTAACCGTGCAGGCTGGCGTGACGCGCAAGCAGCTCAACGAGGCGCTCAAGAGCAGCGGCTTGTTTTTTCCGATTGACCCGGGTGCGGACGCGTCGATTGGCGGCATGTGCGCCACCCGCGCCAGCGGCACCAACGCGGTGCGCTACGGCACCATGCGCGACAACGTGCTGGGCCTGGAGGTGGTCACAGCGGCGGGCGAGGTGATACGCACCGGCACCCGCGCCCGCAAGTCGTCTGCGGGCTACGACCTGACGCGCCTGATGGTGGGCAGCGAAGGCACGCTGGGTGTGATGACCGAAATCACGCTCAAGGTCTACCCCTTGCCCGAGGCGGTGTCAGCAGCTGTGTGTTCTTTCCCCAGCATTGAGACGGCAGTGCGCACCACCATGGCCATCATCCAAATGGGTGTGCCGATTGCCCGCGTGGAGCTGGTGGACGCCAAAACCGTGCGCATGGTCAACGCCCATGCCAAGCTGGGCCTGCGCGAAGAGGCGCTGCTGCTGATGGAGTTTCACGGCTCACCCGCCAGTGTGAAAGAGCAAGCCGAGACGGTGCAAGAGATTGCCAGCGACCATGCCGGCCAGGCTTTTGAATGGGCCAGCACGCCCGAAGAGCGCACCCGCCTATGGGCCGCGCGCCACAACGCCTACTTTGCCGCCATCCAAAGCCGTCCGGGCTGCCGCGCCATCAGCACCGACACCTGCGTGCCCATCAGCCGCCTGGCGGACTGCCTGCTGGAGTCGATTGACGAAGTGGAGGCCACGGACATTCCGTATTTTTTGGTGGGCCATGTGGGCGACGGCAACTTCCATTTCGGCTACCTGATCGACCCCCACAGCGCCCAGGAGCGCGCCACCGCAGAGGCACTCAACCACAAGCTGGTGGAGCGCGCCCTGCGCATGGACGGCACCTGCACCGGCGAGCACGGCGTGGGTCTGCACAAAATGGATTTCCTGGTGGCCGAGACCGGCACCGGCGCGGTCGACATGATGCGCGCCATCAAGACCGCGCTGGACCCCCACAACATCATGAATCCGGGGAAAATTTTTACGCTCTGAGGCGAGTCTTGTGTCGTAGTGATGTGCCCTGGAGGCTTATTGGCTAAGCAGACGAATGTAGGCGGCGTAGCTGAAAGTGCGGTTTTTCTTTTGCCCTGTCAGCTCGGTCAAAATACCCAAGTCCGCGAGCAGTTTGATGGCTGCGTTGGCCGTTGGGAAGGTGGTTTGTACTGCCTCGCACGCGCGGTCAACGGACAAGCGCGGCATGGTGGGCAGTAGCTCGAACAGGCGATAGGTGACTGCGTTGGCTTTGGGATGCGCTAACAAGCGCCGCCGGTCGCTGGCCACCAGGCTTGCCAGTGCCACAACGGCGCGCTCAGACTGTGCGGCCGCGCTTTGTACTGCTTCTAAAAAAAATTGCACCCATCCCTCCCAATCGCCGTCGGTCCGAATGGCGGACAAGCGTCGGTAGTATTCCGATTGATGCTGTTTTAGGTAGCCACTGAGGTACATCAGTGGTTCGGGCAACAACTGCCATTGCTCTAGCAAAGCGGCTATCAAAAGACGCCCAATACGTCCGTTGCCGTCCAAATAGGGGTGAATGGTCTCAAACTGTGCGTGCACCAGCGCCACCCGCACCAATGGCGGTAAATCCGCTTGCGGCGCGTGAATAAAGCGCTCCAAATCAGCCAACAAGGCGGGCACTTGGTCGGGCGGTGGTGGCACAAAAGCCGCATTGCCGGGCCGCGTGCCGCCAATCCAGTTTTGCGAGCGTCGCAGCTCGCCGGGTTGCTTACCCGTGCCCCGCGCGCCATCCAGCAATCGACGGTGTGCCTCACTCAGAAAACGCACGCTGATTGGCAAGCCTTGCGGACTTCGCAACTGGGTTCGTGCCCACTGAAACGCCTGCAAATAGTTGGTGACTTCTTCCACATCGTCGGTGTTGGTAATCGTCAACCCCGCCTCGTCATCAAACAAATCGATCAAGGTGGCTTGCGTGCCTTCGATTTGGGACGTCATCAACGCCTCTTGCCGAATAGCGCTGTAAAGCAACCATTCCACCGATGGCACCAACCCGGCCACTGCAGAGAGGCGCTGCAAAGCCATTACGGCTGCCTCATTGGCTGCCGCCCAAATAGAGGGGTCCAGCATCGGCTCCGCGGGTGGCAACGCATGGGGAATAAACGAACGCACAGTCTCCCCCAAGGTGGTGGAGAGGGCATAGGTGCCAGTGATGCGAGGCATAGATCTAGATTGTTGAATTGAGTTTTTTGATATTAAAGAATTCTTTAATATCCGTCAATGCTGTTAAAGATGCTTTTAATTTGAATCCGGCATACGGCCGTGGCGGGTGGCCCCACGGGCCAAGCCACCCCCTGATTTATGGCACATTTAAGCCCATGCAGTACCCCACACTTGAAGACGCCATTGGCAATACCCCGCTGGTTGCGCTGCAGCGCATTGGCGCGGCAGACAATGCGGCGCGTAGCAATATTGTTTTAGGCAAGCTCGAAGGCAACAACCCCGCCGGTTCGGTGAAAGACCGTCCGGCGCTGTCCATGATCCGGCGTGCGCAGGAGCGCGGCGACATTGCGCCTGGGGACACGCTGATTGAGGCCACCTCGGGCAACACCGGCATTGCGCTGGCCATGGCCGCGGCCATCAAGGGCTACCGCATGGTGCTCATCATGCCGGAGGACCTGTCGATTGAGCGGGCGCAGACCATGAAGGCCTTTGGCGCCGAGCTCATCCTCACGCCCAAAAGCGGCGGCATGGAATACGCCCGCGATTTGGCCGAAAAAATGCAGGCCGAGGGCAAGGGCAGGGTGCTCGACCAGTTTGCCAACGGTGACAACCCGCGCATCCATTACGAGACCACCGGCCCCGAAATTTGGGCCGACACCCAGGGCCGCATTACCCACTTTGTGAGCGCCATGGGAACCACCGGCACCATCACCGGCGTGGCGCGCTACCTCAAAGAAAAGAACCCCGCCATTCGCATCATCGGCGCGCAGCCGTCTGAGGGCTCGCGCATCCCCGGCATTCGCAAGTGGGCCGAAGCCTATTTGCCCAAGATTTACGACCCCGCCAATGTGGATGAGCTGCGCTATGTGAGCCAGCTTGATGCCGAAGACATGTGCCGCCGCATGGCGCGCGAGGAGGGAATTTTTGCGGGCATCTCGGCTGCAGGCGCCTGCGTGGTGGCCCAGCAAATTGCCAGCGAAGTGCGCGACGCCACCATCGTCTTTATCGTCTGCGACCGGGGCGACCGCTATTTGTCCACCGGCGTATTTCCTGCCTGAACACCCATCTATTTATGAGCCACGCCTTCAAGTTTTGCCCGCACTGCGCCACGCCCTTGGCGCTCATCAGCCAGCAGGAGGACGGTGGCGACAAAGTGCGCCTGCGTTGTACCGCCTGCGACTTCACCCACTGGAACAATCCCACGCCGGTGCTGGCAGGCATTGTGGAAGTGGACGGGCAAATTCTGCTGGCCCGCAACGCCGCATGGCCGGGCAAGATGTATGCGCTGATTACCGGCTTCATGGAAGCGGGTGAAACACCGCAAGAGGGCATTGCGCGCGAGATTGCGGAAGAAACCAACCTGGTCACCGATTCAGTCTCGCTGGTGGGCGTGTATGACTTTCAGCGCATGAACCAAATCATCATCGCGTACCACGCGGTCTGCCACGGCGAAGTGCGCTTGTCGCCCGAGTTGGTGGACTACCGTATGTACGCGCCGCAAGACCTGAAATGCTGGCCTGCGGGCACCGGCTATGCGTTGGCCGATTGGCTGACGTCGCGCGGCCACACCCCCCAATTCATCGACTGGCCGCGCCGCGACGCACCCGCGCCGCAAGCCACCTGAGCCGCCAAGGCCTGAACGACGGACCGACATGACCGACACCTATACCGTTGACAAAGAAATCGACACCCGGGGCCTGAACTGCCCCTTGCCCATCCTCAAAGCCAAGCGCGCACTGACCGACATGACCAGCGGCCAGGTGCTCAAGGTAGTGGCCACCGACGCAGGCTCGCTGCGCGACTTTCAGGCCTTTGCCAAGCAGACCGGCAACACCTTGCTCGATCAGCAAACCCTGACGCTGGAGGCGGGCGCTGAGTTTGTGCA
>CANBQX010000134.1 GCA_947371775.1 Comamonadaceae bacterium | reverse complement strand
GGAAACCCAGCTTGCGTCCGTCGTCCACGATGACGATGGCGCCGCGCGCCACTTCGCTACCGGTGCCTGCGGTGGTGGGCACGGCAATCAGCGGCAACACCCGGTCGGTGATCTTGGGACTGCCGCCTTCAATGGTGGCGTAGGTCTTGAGCGGGCCTTCGTGCGTGGCTGCGATGCAAACGCCTTTGGCCAGGTCCAGGCTGGAGCCGCCCCCTAGCCCCACCAGGCCGTCGCAGCCTTCTTTTTTGAGCAGTTCTACCGCAGCGCGCACCGCAGCCTCGGTGGGGTTGGACGGCGTTTGGTCAAACACAGCGTGCGGGTGGTCGCCCAAGGCAGCCAGCGCCTGGTCCAACACGCCCGCTGCGCGCACACCGGCGTCGGTGACGATGAGCGGCTTGTGCAGCCCCAGGCGTTCGCACTCGGCGCGCAGGGTGGAAATGGCGCCGAAATCGAGGTTGATTTGGGTGATGTAATTGATGATGGCCATAAAAATGCGTTCCCGATGAGCCGTTAAGATGCCGCCACTGTACCCGTCATTTCCCTCAGAAAAACCTTGCCATGACCCAAGCCGCTTCCCCCCTGTCCTTGCTCAAAGACCCCAGCCTGCTCAAGACCGACGGCCTGATCAACGGCCAATGGGTGGCAGGCGCCAGCCGCTTTGAGGTGCTCGACCCCGCCACCGGCCACAAGCTGGCCGACGTGGCCAACCTGGGCCCCGCCGACGCCGAAGCCGCGATTGCTGCGGCCAACGCCGCCTGGCCCGCCTGGCGTGCCAAGACCGCCAAAGAGCGCAGCACCATTCTGCGCAAGTGGTTTGACTTGCTGATGGCCAACCAGGAAGACCTGGCGCGCATCATGACCGCCGAGCAAGGCAAGCCTTTTCCCGAAGCCAAAGGCGAAATCGCTTACGGCGCGAGCTTTGTGGAGTGGTTTGCCGAAGAGGCCAAACGCGTCAACGGCGAGACCCTGCCCCAGTTTGACAACAACCGCCGCCTGATGGTGCTCAAGCAGCCCATCGGTGTGTGCGCGGCCATCACGCCCTGGAACTTCCCGCTGGCCATGATCACCCGCAAAGTGGCGCCTGCGCTGGCCGCTGGTTGCCCGGTGGTCATCAAACCGGCCGAGCTCACGCCGCTCACCGCCCTGGCCGCAGCCGAGTTGGCGATGCGCGCTGGGCTGCCCGCCGGTGTGCTCAACATGATCAGCGCCGACGCCGACAACTCCATTGCCGTCGGCAAGACCATCTGTGCCAGCGACGTGGTGCGCCACCTGAGCTTTACCGGCTCCACCGAGGTGGGCCGCATCTTGATGGCGCAAAGTGCCCCCACCGTTAAGAAAATGTCTCTGGAGCTGGGCGGCAACGCGCCCTTCATCGTGTTTGACGACGCCGACGTGGCATCCGCCGTCGAAGGCGCGTTGGCCAGCAAATACCGCAACGCCGGCCAAACCTGCGTCTGTGCCAACCGCTTCTATGTGCAGGCAGGGGTTTACGACGCCTTTGTGGCGCAGTTCACTGCCAAGGTGAAACTCATGAAAGTGGGCAATGGCTTTGAAGACGGCGTGGTGCAAGGCCCGCTGATTGAGGACGCCGCCGTGGCCAAAGTCACGCGCCATGTGGCGGACGCGATTGCCAAGGGCGGCAAGTTGGAAACCGGTGGCAAGGCGCTGCATGGCCAGTTTTTTGAGCCGACCGTCATCTCAGGCGCAACCGCCGACATGGCCTGCGCCCGCGAGGAAACATTTGGCCCGTTTGCGCCCATCTTCAAGTTCCATACCGAGCAAGAAGCCATTGACGCAGCCAACAACACCGAGTTCGGCTTGGCCAGCTACTTCTACAGCCGCGACGTGGGCCGCATCTACCGCGTGGCCGAGGCGCTGGAATACGGCATGGTCGGCATCAACGTGGGCATCCTGGCCACCGAGCACGTGCCCTTTGGCGGCGTGAAACAGTCCGGCCTGGGCCGCGAGGGCTCGCACTGGGGCATGGATGACTACCTCGAGATGAAATACCTCTGCATCGGGGATGTGCTGAAGTAAAGCCTCACGCTCTACCTACCCACCAGCCGCCCGGCACCATGCCCGGCGGCTTTTTTCTGGGGTGCGCTGTAGGGATATTGCTTTCCCAAGCAATATTTGCCTAGGCAAGCAATACAATCCGCCTCATGGTTAACCCTGAGACCCTCGCCTTCTACGACTTGGACAACTACCGCCCTGAGGACAGCGTGGGCTACCTCATGCGCCTGATTCTGAGCAGCATGGCCAGCGCCGTGGACACCCAGTTGGCGGACTGCGACCTGACCAACGCCCAGTGGTTGCCCATCCTCAAGCTGCACCAGGGCCATGCCTCCACCGTAGCCGAACTGGCCCGCGCCTGCACCATGGACGCCGGGGCCATGACCCGATTGCTCGACCGGCTGGAGACCAAGGGACTGTGCAAGCGTGTCCGCTCCGAGTCAGACCGCCGCGTGGTCAATATCGAACTGACAGACACCGGCCACGCCGTGGCCCAGGGCATTCCCGGCGTGTTGTGCACCGTGCTCAACCGCCATTTGAGCGGTCTGAGCACCGATGAATTTTTAACCCTGAAAAGCCTGCTGCAGCGCATGCTGCCCAACACCCAGGCCGCAGGCGCTGACGGCGCTGCCACCCTTCTTTCCCATTTACTGCCAGGAACTTCCGATGCCCATTAGTTTTTCTTCCACGTCGCCGGCACCGTGGCGTCCCTTCGCCATGACGGCCACCCTGGTCGCCTTGGCGCTCAGTGTGGGTGGCTGCGCCAACTTTGCCGGCATTGGCCCCAAAGCGCGCATGACCGAAGCCCAGGCGCTGGGTCTGCCAAGCGCCGCTGCCAGCACCCCGGCGCCAGCCGAACCGGCAGCTCCGCGGGTGGCCTGGTGGAGCCGTTTTGGCGACACCCAGCTCGACGCTTTGGTGCAAATGGCGCTCGACAAGCAACCCAGCCTGCGGCTTGCCCAGGCGCGTGTGGCGCGCGCTCAAGCCTTGGCTGGCGTGGTGGAAAGCGCAGACCTGCCCAACGTCACCGCGTCGGCCGAAGCCATGCGCCAGCGCATCACCGCCAATGGCATTTACCCGCCCCCGTTGGCCGGCAATGTGATTGAAATGCCCAACGCGCAGATCAGCGCCAGCTACGAGTTCGACCTCTTTGGCAAAAACCGCGCGGCACTGGACGCCGCACTGGGCCCGGTGCGCGCGGCTCAAGCCGACCGCCAGGCGGCAGAATTGCTACTGGCCAGCCAAGTCACCCGCAGCTATTTCACGCTCTTGCGCCTGCAAGCCCTGCAAGACCTGGCGCAACGCAATTTGGCCCAGCGTGAGCACATCGTGGCACTGGTGCAGTCCCGTCTGAAGGCCGGCTTGGACAGCCCCACCGAGCTGCAGAGCAGCCAAGCCACCCTGCCGGAGATTCGCCAATACCTGGAGAGCCTGCGCGAAGAAGCGGCGCTCACCCGCAATGCCCTCGCCGCCCTGACCGGTGCGCCCTTGGGGCTGCAGGACTTCAAACCTGGCACCCTGGCCCGCATCACCGCGCTGCCTACGCCGCAAACCATGCCGCTGGACCTGCTGGCCAACCGCCCTGACGTGGCAGCCGCCCGCGCGCGCGTCGAAGCCGGTTTGAGCGAGGTGGAAGTGGCCAAAGCGCAGTTCTACCCCAACATCAATCTGGTGGCCTTTGCGGGCCTCAACAGCGTTGGCTTTGGCAACATCAGCAAAGCAGGCAGCGAGCAGTGGGGCGTAGGCCCGGCCATCCGTTTGCCGATTTTTGACGGCGGGCGCTTGCGCTCCCAGCTCAAGGGCAAGTCGGCCGACGTGGACGTGGCCATTGAGACCTACAACGGCCTGGTGGTCGACGCCGTGCGCGAAGTGGCCGACCAGGTCGCGTCTTTGCAGTCGATTGCGCGCCAAGCCCAGGAGCAAAAAGCGGCACAGGCCAGCGCTCAAACGCTGTACGACATTGCCGTCCAGCGCTTTGCAGCGGGCTTGGGCAACCAGGCACTGGTGCTCAACGCCCAGACCGCCGGGCTGAACCAGGAACGCGTGGCGATTGAACTGCAAGCCCGCGCCCTGGATGCGCAAGCCCAGTTGCTGCGCGCCACAGGCGGCAGCGTACCGACTGCTGCACTTTAAGCCCTTCTCATACATCCCGAAAAACACCACTTAACGACTGACGAGTACACCCCATGAGCACCGCACCCACGACCTCCGCCACACCTTCCACCCCTGCGGCCAAAGCGCCCGGCACCCGCCAAAAAGCACTGACGGTGGTCAGCCTGGTGGTCTTGCTTGGGCTGGCCTACGGCGGCTACACCTGGTACGCCGGACGCCACGAGGAGTCCACCGACAACGCCTATGTGCAGGGCAATGTGATTCAAATCACCCCGCAAATCGGCGGCACGGTCACCGCCATCCTGGCTGACGACACCGACTTTGTGAAAGCCGGTCAGCCACTGGTGCAACTCGACCCGGCAGATGCCAAAGTGGCATTGCAATTGGCCCAGGCCAACCTGGCCCAGGCCGTGCGCCAGGTGCGTGGTCTGTATGCCAACAACCAAACCCTGCAAACCCAAATCACGCAGCGCGACACCGATGTCGCCAAAGCCCAAACCGAAGTAGCCCGCGCCACCGACGACCTGGCGCGCCGCCAGTCCTTGGTGGGCAATGGCGCCGTGTCCAAAGAAGAGTTGGCGCACGCACAGTCGCAACTGGCCCAAGCGCAAAGCATGCTGGCGGCGGCCAAGGCATCGGTCGGCACCGCCCGCGACCAATTGGGCAGCAACCAGACGCTTACTGATGGCACCCGTCTGGAAAACCACCCCAGTGTGGAAGCCGCGTCGGCCAAAGTGCGTGAGGCCTACCTGGCACTGCACCGTGCCACCCTGCCCGCCCCGATTGACGGCTACCTGGCCAAGCGCACCGTGCAACTCGGCCAGCGCGTCGCGGCAGGCACGCCGCTGATGTCGGTGATCGCCCTCAACAGCCTGTGGGTGGACGCCAACTTCAAGGAAGTGCAGCTGCGCAATATCCGCGTGGGCCAGCCCGTGACCTTGACCGCTGATTTGTACGGCAAGCATGTGCAATACAAAGGCACTGTCGCCGGCCTGGGCGCAGGCACCGGTGCCGCGTTTTCTCTGTTGCCCGCGCAAAACGCGACGGGCAACTGGATCAAGGTGGTGCAGCGCGTGCCCGTGCGCGTGGCACTCGACCCCCAAGAAGTGGCAGCCAACCCCCTGCGCATTGGCCTCTCGATGGAAGCCACGGTGGACGTGACCCAGCAAGACGGCAAGGCGCTGGCAGATGCCCCTCGCCCTTCCACCGGGGTGCAAACCGATGTCTACGCCATGCTCGATGAACAGGCCACTGCCGAGATCAAACGCATCATCGCCGCCAATGCGGGCACCGGTCGCACCGGCACCGCCCCATGAGCGCAAGCACCCCTGCCTATGTGCAGTCGCAGCCCTTGCAGGGC
>CANBQX010000133.1 GCA_947371775.1 Comamonadaceae bacterium | reverse complement strand
TTGCTGGCCACACTGCCGCGCCTGTTTCAATGGGCAATCGTCGACGCAGTATGGGTCGCCGACAACGCGCTGTGCCATGCCGCGAGCGGCGCTTGCTGGGGCGTGGTGCGGGAAAAGTTCCGCTTCATCCTCTTTGGCCGCTATCCGTTTGACGAACACTGGCGCGCCCTGATTTGCACGGTGATGCTGCTGGCACTGATTGTGGTGAGCTGCATTCGCGCTTGCTGGAAAGCCTGGCTGGCGCCCCTGTGGGTGGTGGTGTTGGCGGCCTACCTCACGCTGATGCGCGGCGGTGTGTTCGGCCTCACGCCGGTGGGCACGGACCTCTGGAGCGGCCTGCCGCTGACCTTGTTGCTGGCCACCGTATCCATGGGTCTGGCGTTTCCCATTGCGCTCATGATTGCCCTGGGTCGCCGCTCGGGCATGCCGGCCATTCGCAGTCTGTGCACGGTGTATGTGGAATTGATTCGTGGTGTGCCCCTGATCTCGGTGCTGTTCATGGCGTCTTACATGGCGCCGCTGCTCTTGCCGCAAGGTTTTAGCCTGGACGTGCTGGTGCGGGTGCTGGCCGGCATCACCTTGTTTGCCGCCGCCTACATGGCCGAGGTGATCCGCGGCGGATTGCAAGCCATGCCCAAAGGGCAGACTGAAGCCGCCGCCACGCTGGGCCTCAGCTACTGGCAAACGCAGCGCCTGATCGTGCTGCCACAAGCACTGGCGATGGTGGTGCCCGGCATCATGAACAACTTCATCTCCACCTTCAAAGACACCTCACTGGTGGCCATCGTGAGCCTGTACGAGCTGACCGGTGCCATGGGCATGGCCATGAATGCAGACGCCGACTGGCGTCCCTTCCGCATTGAGGGCTATCTATTCATTGCCGTCATTTATTTTGGTTTTTGCTTTTCCATGTCGCGCTACAGCCATTGGATTGAAAAACAAGTCAACAAAAGCAAACTTCGCTGAAACCCACCTATGTCCAACCCCATCATCAGCTTCGACAAAGTCAACAAGTGGTACGGCGACAGCTTTCATGTGCTGCGTGACATTGACCTGAACATCGCCCAGGGCGAACGTATCGTGGTTTGCGGCCCCTCGGGCTCGGGCAAGTCCACGCTGATTCGCTGCATCAACCGGCTCGAGGTGCACCAGCAAGGCCAGCTGACGGTAGACGGCGTGGAACTCACCGACGATGTCAAAGTGATCGACGACGTGCGCAAAAAAGTCGGCATGGTGTTTCAGCAGTTCAATCTGTTCCCGCACCTGACGGTGCTCGAAAACCTCACGCTCTCGCCCATGTGGGTGGGCAAGCTGCCTAAAAAGGAAGCGGAAGAACGCGCCATGGAGCAGTTGAACCGGGTGCGCATTGCCGAGCAGGCGCACAAATACCCTTTGCAACTCTCCGGCGGCCAGCAGCAACGCGTGGCCATTGCCCGCGCCCTGTGCCTGACCCCCAAGATCATGCTGTTCGATGAACCCACCTCGGCGCTCGACCCGGAAATGATCAAGGAAGTGCTGGACGTGATGATGGAAATGGCCCACCAAGGCATCACCATGGTGTGCGTCACTCATGAAATGGGCTTTGCCAAGGCCGTGGCCGACCGGGTCATCTTCATGGACCAAGGCCAAATCGTGGAGCAAAACAATCCCCACGAATTCTTCAACAACCCCCAAAGCGAACGCAGCCGCGACTTTTTGTCGAAGATTTTGGGGCACTGAGCGACCGCCTTGAACCTAGGTAACAGGGGTCGGCGGCCGACCCATGTAAAGTGCGGCCCTTTCACCCTCAGGCCATCGATTTGAATTCCTCTGCGCACGCGCTGCCCCCCGACTTCACCCAAAGCCAATTTCGTCATGCACTCGGGCAATTTGCCACCGGGGTGACGGTGGTCACGGCCCTCAACCCGCAGGGCGGTTTGGTGGGGCTCACGGTAAGTTCTTTCAATTCCGTGTCTTTGGCGCCACCCCTGGTGCTGTGGAGCCTGGCGCACAAATCCGGCTCCATGGAGGCGCTGCTGGCTTGCCCGCATTACGTCATCAACGTGCTGAGCGCCGAGCAAACGGAACTTGCCAACCAATTTGCCACCAAAGGCATAGACCGCTACGCGGGCGTGCACTGGTCGCCGGGCTTGCATGGCGCGCCGGTGATCCACGGTGCGGTCGCTACCTTTGAATGCTTCAACCGCAGCCGCCACGACGAGGGCGACCACATCATCTTCGTTGGCGAAGTGGAGCGCTGCAGCCACCGCGAGCAAGCCGATCCGCTGCTGTACCACGGCGGATCGTTCTACACCGGCGGCCTGCGCTAAGACTTCAAAGCCATCTCATGCAACGCAAAGAGCATCTTGATCCGCTGGCCATTGGCCTGCTGCTGACGTGTTGCGCTTTTTGGGGCTTTCAGCAGGTGCTGGTCAAAGCCACCCTGCCCGAGATGGCACCGATATTCATGGCCGGTGTTCGCTTCAGTGGGGCTGCCGCCGTGCTGTGGTTGTGGTGTGTGTGGCGCGGTGTGCCGCTGTGGCAGCGCGATGGCTCTTTGGGGCCGGGACTGCTGGCGGGCTCGCTGTTTTCTCTGGAATTTGTGTGCCTGTTCTCGGGCCTGCAATTCACAGCAGCATCCCGCATTACCGTGTTTTTGTACACCTCGCCGCTTTGGGCGGCCTTGGTGCTCCCCTGGTTTATCAAGTCAGAGCGCCTGTCCAAACTCCAATGGCTGGGCTTGCTGCTGGCCTTTCTGGCGGTGGGTTTTACCTTGCGCCAGGGCTTTCTGGGCGGCCAAACGCCGCAGCAGCACTGGGGCGATTTGCTGGGTATTGGCGGCGCCATTGCCTGGGCCATGACAACCGTGGTCTTGCGCACCACGCGCCTAACCGGCCTGAGCCCGGAGAAACTTTTGTTCTACCAAGTGAGCGTCAGCGCCGTGGCCCTGCCCCTGCTGTCGCTGGCCCTGGGTGAGACTTGGAACTGGAACCTCAGCACCTTTGCCCTCGGCTCCTTGTTCCTGCAAACCGTGGTGGGTGCCTTTGCCAGCTACCTGGCCTGGGTCTGGCTGCTAGGCCGCTACCCTGCAACCAAAATGGGCTCGTTCGCCCTCAGCACCCCTTTGTTCGCTTTGCTCTTCGGTGCCCTGTGGCTGGGCGAGGCGGTCACCGTGGACTTGCTGGGCGCCCTGGCTGTAGTGGGCCTGGGCATCACTCTGGTCAACCGGCGCAGGAGCTAGCGCCCGGTTGAGGCCAGCACCCCACGTTTACTTGAGCGCTTTGTAGCGCATGCGTTTGGGCTTGGCGCCCTCTTCGCCCAAGCGGCGTTTCTTGTCTGCTTCGTATTCCTGGTAGTTGCCGTCAAAGTAGACCCACTGGCTGTCGCCCTCGCAAGCCAGGATGTGGGTCGCAATGCGGTCCAGAAACCAGCGGTCATGGCTGATCACCAACAGCGTGCCGGCAAACTCCAGCAGCGCGTCTTCCAAGGCACGCAGGGTTTCCACGTCCAAGTCGTTGGACGGCTCATCAAGCATCAGCACGTTGCCACCGGCAATCAGCGTTTTGGCCAGATGCAAACGACCACGTTCACCGCCCGAGAGCGTGCCCACACGCTTTTGCTGGTCTGCACCGTTGAAGTTGAAACGGCCGCAGTAGGCGCGGCTGGCCATTTGGAACTTGCCCACGTTCAAGATGTCCAAGCCGCCCGAGACGTCTTCCCACACGGTTTTCTCGTTGGCCAGGTCGTCGCGGTTCTGGTCGACAAAGGCCATCTTGACGGTTTGGCCGATCTTGACTTCGCCGGAATCGGGCGTTTCGCGCCCGGCAATCATCTTGAACAGCGTTGATTTACCCGCACCGTTGGGGCCAATAATGCCCACGATGGCGCCGGGTGGGATCTTGAAGCTCAGGTTGTCGATCAGCACGCGGTCACCAAAGGACTTGGTGACGTTGGTGAACTCAATCACCTCCTGGCCCAGACGGTCCGCCACGGGGATAAAGATTTCGTTTGTTTCGTTGCGCTTTTGGTATTCGAAGTCGCTCAGCTCTTCAAAGCGGGCCAAACGGGCTTTGCTCTTGGCCTGGCGCGCTTTGGGGTTTTGGCGAGACCATTCCAGCTCTTTCTTCAGCGCCTTGGCGCGGGACTCTTCGCCCTTTTGCTCGGCCTCCAGGCGCGCCTGCTTTTGTTGCAGCCAGTCGCTGTAATTGCCCTTGTAGGGAATGCCAGAACCCCGGTCCATTTCCAAAATCCACTCGGCGGCGTTGTCCAGAAAGTAGCGGTCATGGGTAATGGCCACCACGGTGCCGGAGTAGCGTTGCAAAAACTGCTCCAGCCAGTCCACCGATTCAGCGTCCAAGTGGTTGGTCGGCTCGTCGAGCAGCAGCATGTCGGGCTTGGACAAGAGCAGGCGGCACAGGGCGACGCGGCGTTTTTCACCGCCGGAGAGCACGCCGATGTTGGCGTCCCACGGGGGCAGTCGCAATGCGTCGGCGGCGATTTCCAACTGGTGTTCGGAGTCGGTTCCTGCGGTGGCGATGATGGCTTCGAGCTCTGCCTGTTCCGCCGCCAGCGCGTCAAAGTCGGCGTTTTCGTCGCCATAGGCGGTGTACACCTCTTCCAATCGCGCTTTGGCCGAGAAGACCTTGCCCATACCCGCTTCCACGCTTTCACGCACGGTTTGGGTCGGGTCCAGCTGGGGCTCCTGCGGCAGGTAGCCGATGTTCAGACCGGGCATGGGGATGGCCTCGCCCTCGATCTCTTTGTCCAAACCGGCCATGATTTTCAGGAGCGTGGACTTGCCCGAACCGTTGGTGCCCAGCACGCCGATCTTGGCGCCGGGGAAAAAGCTGAGTGACACATCTTTCAAGATGTGGCGCTTGGGCGGCACGATCTTGCCGAGGCGGTTCATGGAAAAAACGTATTGGGCCATTGCGGGTTCCGTGGGGAGTCAAAAAATCAGAAGCTCGTATTATCGACTGCCCGCCCTGCACCAGGAGGCGACGCTGGCAATCCGGCCTTTCCAGGCCCTTAAGCACAACGTGCGACAATCGGCGCAGTTGCGGAGTTTCAGTTGCCCGCAATGACAGCACCATGCTGGGGACAGCAAGCAAAGCGGTTCGTCCCATTTTTGAATCTACCTGCCTATGACTGACCGTTGGACGCACTCCACGGACAGGCCGGTACGCAAGCACCCGCAAACCGGTGCGTCTTTATGAACTTCGAAGAATTGAACCTGGCTCCGGCCATCCTGAAAGCTGTGCTCGAGCAGGGCTATGAAACGCCCACGGCCATTCAAGCCCAAGCCATTCCCCTGGTGCTGGCCGGTCACGACCTGCTGGGCGGCGCCCAAACCGGCACCGGCAAAACGGCCGCCTTCACCCTGCCCATGCTGCACCGCCTGGCCAGCACGCCGGCCGCCAAAAACAAATTCGGCGGCGTGGGCATTCGTGCTCTGGTGCTGACCCCCACCCGCGAACTCGCTGCGCAGGTCGAAGAATCGATCCGCAC
>CANBQX010000132.1 GCA_947371775.1 Comamonadaceae bacterium | reverse complement strand
CGAAAGCCCACGGCCTGGTGGTTGAAGATGGGCTGGCCAAAGCTTTGGCGGTCTTTGGAATAGGCAATGGCCACGTCCAGCGCGCTGCGCGCCATGCCCACGCTTTGCGCGGCAATGCCAATGCGCCCGCCCTCCAGGCCGCCCAGGGCAATGCCATAGCCCTCGCCTTCTTTGCCAATCAGGTTCTCGGCCGGAATGCGGCAGTTGTCAAAATTGATTTGCGCTGTGTCGCTGGAGTGCTGGCCCAGCTTGTCTTCCAGCCGCGCCACCACATAGCCCGGTGTGGTGGTGGGCACCAAAAACGCGCTCATGCCGCGCTTGCCTGCACCCTTGTCGGTCACCGCAATCACCACCGCCACGTCCCCGTTTTTGCCGCTGGTGATGAACTGCTTCACACCGTTGATCACATACTCATCGCCCTCGCGCACGGCGGTGGTGCGCAGGCTGGATGCGTCCGACCCCACATGCGGTTCGGTCAGGCAAAACGCGCCCAGCATGTCGCCCTGCGCCAGGGGCGTGAGCCACTGCTTTTTTTGCGCGTCATTACCGTAGCGCAGCAAGATGGCATTGACCGGGCAGTTGGTCACGCTGATCACCGTGCTGGTGCCGCCGTCGCCCGCGGCAATTTCTTCCAGCACCACGGCCAGCGTGAGGTAGTCCATCTGTGCGCCGCCCCACTCTTCGGGCACGCAAATGCCATAGGCGCCCAGCGCCGCCAAGCCTTTGTGCACATCCTTCGGGAAGGTGTGCTCTTTGTCCCAGCGCGCGGCATGCGGCCAGAGTTCAGCCTGGGCAAAAGCGCGCACCGCGTCGCGCACGGATTCTTGGTCGGATGTGAGGAGCATGGCGGGGTTCGACTGAAAAGGGTTTACAAAAGTTCGAGCGCCACAGCCGTGGCCTCACCACCGCCAATGCACAAGGTGGCCAAGCCTTTGGTTTTGCCACGGGCCTTGAGCGCGTGGATCAGCGTGACCATGATGCGTGCGCCCGACGCGCCAATGGGGTGGCCCAGGGCGCAAGCGCCGCCGTTGACGTTGACGATGTCGTGGCTGAGTTGCAGGTCGTGCATCAGCGCCATGGGCACCACGGCAAAAGCTTCGTTCACTTCCCACAGGTCCACATCGTTGACGGCCCAGCCGGCTTTGGCCAGCGCTTTGTGGACCGCGCCCACGGGGGCGGTGGCAAACCAGTTGGGCTCTTGTGCGTGCACTGCGTGGCTCACGATTTTGGCCAAGGGCTTGCAGCCCAGCTTGGCGGCAGTCGAGGCGCGCATCATGACCAGCGCAGCAGCGCCGTCGTTGATGCTGGAGCTGCTGGCGGCGGTAATGGTGCCGTCTTTTTTGAACGCTGCTTTGAGCGTAGGAATCTTGTCGAGCTTGACTTTGCCCGGGCCTTCGTCAATAGAGATGACGCTCTCGCCCGCGCGGGTTTTGATGGCCACGGGGGTGATCTCGGCGGTAAACGCGCCCGATTGGGTGGCGGCCTGTGCGCGCTGCACGCTGGTGGTGGCAAAGGCTTCTTGCTGCGCGCGGGTAAAGCCGTATTTGGCGGCGCAGTCTTCGCCAAAGGTGCCCATGGAGCGGCCGGCTTCGTAGGCGTCTTCCAGGCCGTCGAGCATCATGTGGTCAAAAATGCGGTCATGGCCAATGCGGTAGCCGCCGCGCGCTTTGGGCAGCAGGTAGGGCGCGTTGGTCATGCTCTCCATGCCACCGGCCACCAGCACATCGGCGCTGCCTGCGGCCAGCATGTCGTGCGCAAACATGGCCGCGCGCATGCCCGAGCCACACATCTTGGACAAAGTCACCGCGCCCGCGCTGATGGGCAGGCCGCCCTTGAAAGCCGCCTGACGCGCCGGGGCCTGGCCCTGGCCTGCCATGAGGCAGTTGCCAAAAATCACTTCGTCCACTTGCTCGGGCTTAACACCTGCGCGCTCGAGGGCAGCCTTGATGGCAGCGCCACCCAGGTCATGGGCGGCGAGGCCGGAAAAGTCGCCCTGGAATGCGCCCATGGGCGTGCGGGCGGCGCTGACGATAACGATGGGGTCTTGCATAAAGCCTCCTAAAACAATGATGTGAAATTGGTGCCAAGTGGTGCGCCTAGGCGCGAGGGAACCGCTTCTCGCGGTCGTACGGAAAAACGTCGTGCACATGGCCTGCCGCAATGCGGTCTTTGTGGCTTTGCCAAAAAGCGGCGTCCAGCAGATCGGCGTGGTGCTTCATGAACACACCCCGTACCGCCGGGTTGCCCAGCAGGAAAGGGCCAAAGGTTTCGGGGAACACGTCTTTGGGGCCGACCGAATACCAGGTCTCACCCGACATTTCGTCTTCTTCGTTGCGCGGTGCGGGCACGCGGCGGAAGTTGCAATCGGTGATGTATTCGATCTCATCGTAGTCGTAAAACACCACCTTGCCGTGGCGGGTGATACCAAAGTTTTTCCAGAGCATGTCACCAGGAAAGATGTTGGCCGCCACCAGGTCTTTGATGGCGTTGCCGTACTCCACCACGCCGCGTTCGATTTGCTCGCGTGCGCGCTCGGCGTTGACCGAGGTGTCTGCAGCATTGGCGCCGCCTGCGTCAAAAGCCTCTTGCAAATAGATGTTGAGCGGAATCATGCGCCGCTCGATGTAGACGTGCTTCAAGATGACTTCCAGCGTGCCATCGCCGTCGCGGTCGTTGATCTCCAGCTGGCTGGGGGCAAACTTTTCTATCTCGGCAATCAGCTCGTCGCTAAAGCGGTCGCGCGGGAAACCGACTTCGCTGTACTCCAGCGTGTCGGCCATGCGGCCCACGCGGTCGTGCTGCTTGACCAGCAAGTACTTGCCTTTGATCTGCTCGCGCGAGGTGTCTTTGGGTGGCGGGTAATAGTCTTTGATAACCTTGAAAACATAGGGAAAGCTGGGCAGGTCAAACACCAGCATCACCATGCCCTTGATACCGGGGGCGATGCGGAACTTGTCGGTCGAGTGGCGCAAGTGGTGCAAAAAGTCGCGGTAAAACAGCGTCTTGCCCTGCTTGGCCAACCCGAGTGCGTTGTAGATTTCGTTGCGCGGTTTGCGCGGCATCATGCTGCGCAAAAACTGCACATAGGCCGAGGGCACTTCCATGTCCACCATGAAGTAGGCCCGCGCAAAGCTAAACAGCATGAGCAAGTCGTCTTCGCCAAACAGCGCGGCGTCCACCACCACATTGCCGTTCTTGCTGTGCAGGATGGGCAGTGCAAAAGGAAACTCGGTAAAGCCGTTGATCAGCTTGCCGACCACATAGCAGCCCTTGTTGCGAAAGAACAAGCCCGAGAGCACCTGAATCTGAAAATTGGCGCGCAGCTTGGCGTCGCCCAGGCGCGCCAGCATGGCCTCTGCCACCCAGCCTGCGTCGCGCGTGATGTTGTCAAAGGGCAGGCGCAGATCAAAGTCTTGCAGCATGCGCGCCAGCACCTCGGTCATGGTGTCCAGCGCAGGGTAGTAGGAGCGGTAGGTGGGGCGGGCCTGGGCGTCGGAGTCTTCGATGTACTCGGTGCTCACCGCCGGGCGCACAAAAATAAAGTCGTTTTGAAAATACGCACGGTGCAAAATTTTGGTGGTGACCGAGTTGAAGAAGGTCTCTGCCAACTCCGGCTGGTGGTGGTCTACCAACAAACCGATGTAGTGCAGCTTGACCTGCTGCCACACGTCCATGGGCTGCTCACCCGCGCCAAACTCGCGCTCCAGCCGGTTAGAACATTCCAGCACCCGCAGGTCATAAAACTCAATCCGCTCGCGCTGCGCACGCTGCTGGCCATGCCAGTCGGCGGTTTCAAAGCGGTGCTTGGCGCGTGCCGACTCGGTGCGGAACAGGCGGTAGTGGCGATTGAAGCCGTCCATCATCGCCTTGGCGATGTCGTAGGCAACGGTGGAGTCCAGGCGGGTGGGGAACATGGTGCGGCGCCTTTGCTTCAGGGTTTGCGGGTGCGCTGTGCCCAGCGCTGGCGCAAGGCGTACAGGGCGCGGCCATAGGCCGGTGTGACTTCGTCCACGCTGGCGGCGGTAATGCACATGTCTTCCAGCAAACCGTTGTGCAGGCCATAGACCCAGCCATGCACCACCACCGACTGGCCGCGGTGCCAGGCATCGGCCACGACCGTGGTGCGGCAGACGTTGCGCGCTTGCTCCAGCACATTGAGCTCCACCAGCGCATCCACCCGGCTGTCTTCGGGCAGGCTCTCCAAAAACACCTCGTGTGCGTCGCGCACGTCCTGCACATGGCGCAGCCAGTTGTCCACCAAGCCCGCGCGCTGGTTGGTCATGGCCGCGCGGATGCCACCACAGTTGCTGTGGCCGACCACAATGATGTGCTTCACGCCCAGCGCGTCCACCGCGTACTGGATGACCGACAAGGCATTGAGGTCGGAGTGCACCAGGAGGTTGGCTACATTGCGGTGGACAAACAGCTCACCGGGCAGCAAGCCCACCAGCTCATTGGCGGGCACACGGCTGTCGGCGCAGCCAATCCACAAATACTCGGGCTTTTGCTGCTGCAGCAAGCGGGTGAAAAAACCCGCCTCGCGCTCTTCGGTCTTGCGGGCCCAGTCGCGGTTTTTGTCAAACAGCTCGGTCAGTTCGGTGCTCATGGTGTTTCTTTCTTACATGGTCTCGGCAAACAGCTCGCGGCCGATCAGCATGCGGCGGATTTCACTGGTGCCGGCGCCGATTTCATAGAGCTTGGCGTCGCGCCACAAACGGCCGAGGGGGTAGTCGTTGATGTAGCCATTGCCCCCAAATATCTGCACACCCTCGCCTGCCATCCAGGTGGCTTTTTCGGCAGTCCACAGGATCACGCTGGCGCAGTCTTTGCGCACACGGCGCACATGCTCTGAGCCCAAGGCGTCCAGATTTTTGGCAACGGTGTAGGCAAAGGAACGCCCAGCTTGCAGCACGGTGTACATGTCAGCGACCTTGCCCTGGATGAGCTGGAACTCGCCAATGCTTTGGCCAAACTGCTTGCGGTCGTGGATGTAGGGCACCACGTTGTCCATCACCGCTTGCATGATGCCCAGAGGCCCACCGCTCAGCACCGCGCGCTCGTAGTCCAAGCCGCTCATCAGCACCTTGGCGCCTTGGTTCAGGCCACCGAGCACGTTGGCCGCAGGCACTTCGACGTTGTGAAACACCAGCTCGCCGGTGTGGCTGCCACGCATGCCCAGCTTGTCGAGCTTTTGCGCAATCGAAAAACCCGGCATACCTTTTTCAATCAAAAACGCGGTCACGCCGCGCGCACCGAGCTCGGGCTCAGACTTGGCGTAGACCACCAACGTGTCGGCGTCGGGGCCGTTGGTGATCCACATCTTGCTGCCGTTGAGCAGGTAGTAACCGCCCTTGTCTTCGGCGCGCAGTTTCATGCTGAGCACGTCGCTGCCGGAGCCCGGCTCGCTCATGGCCAACGCACCCACGTGCTCGCCGCTGATGAGCTTGGGCAGGTACTTGGCGCGTTGGGCTTCGCTGCCGTTGCGTTTGA